>DASZXF010000736.1:0-6625 GCA_035546055.1 Ktedonobacteraceae bacterium | reverse complement strand
TATTACTGAGCAAGCAGCTATGCAAGGGGCAGGAGAGCGAATGTGCTCGTTCTCCTGCCCCTTGCATAGCTGCTTGCTCAACACTATCACATAAAAAGCCAGCCTGGTTCGCGGTCATTCCCCCAAATGGGGCATAAACATGGCTCAGACTTCCCTTTTTCACATATAGTCGAGTACGATTACGTCAACAGGAAGGAGCTTGTTGGTTCTTTTTGACACGTCTTGAATTGCCTTGTGCCTGGACATTTTACCGATATGAACACACCACCTTCCAACCGTAAACCGAGACGGCTATCTTGTGTCTTTATCCGTCTGCTCGCTCTGACTGTTTTCATGGCCTTTGTCGCGGGCCTGGCCCTGCTTTCGCTCTCCTGGGGCGGCTCTGCCGGGGGAACATCCAGGGTGGAGGCCCGCTCCGCCATGCGTGAGCAGAGTAGCCAGCAGCGGCTTCTTTTGCCGGGGACTGTGCCTGTAGAGGATACCATGGGCGCGCTTTCGGCTCAGCTTTTGCCCTATCTCTCAACGCTGGGTGACCATGCCGGGGTGGAGGTCTATGACCTGACGGGTCGGCACGCGTATGGCTTTAACAATACCGCGCGGTTTCTCACGGCCAGTTCCATCAAAGTGCCGATCATGCTGGCCTTCTTTGCCCTGAAGGAAAGCCAGGGACGCGAGCCGACCGCTGAGGAAACTGACCTGCTGACCGCGATGATCGAGCACTCCGATAACGACGCGGCCTCGGCCCTTTTCACGGAAATCGGCGGTGCGCAGGGACTCGCCAGCTTTTTGCAACACGCGGGCATCAGCGATCTGACCCCCAATGAATCCGCCTGGGGATATAGCCAGGTCACCCCGCAGGCCATGGTCAATCTGCTCACCCGCCTTCACGATGGCACCATTCTCACCGCCGCTCACCGCGCCAGCGCCCTTTATCTCATGCAGCACATTGAGAACGATCAACAGTGGGGCGTGGGCGACACAGCTCCCGCAGGCGCGACCTTCGCCATGAAAAACGGCTGGGTGCCCGGCCCCGATGGTCTGTGGTCGGTGAATACATCGGGTATTGTCAATGCTGGTGGAGAAAGCTATATCATCTCCGTCTACACGCGGGAGCAGGCCACCCTGGCGGACGGTCAGGCCATTGTGCAGCGCATCTGTAGCGCCGTAGCCGCCGCGCTGGTCTGACGCCGATCCCGCTCAGCGTGGTTCCAGAGCCGAGCCTTTAGAGCATGGCCAGCAGCCGGGGCAGGGCCACCCCGGCTTTTTCCTGAATGGCCACCCTGGCGGAGTCATCCAGCGGCGTTGGCATCAGGTTGACGATCACCAGGGGCACGCCGTTGCGCAGGGCCAGGCGAGGGAGTTGAGCGGCGGGCGAAACCTGGAGCGAGGAGCCGACGACCAGGAAGAGGTCGCAGTTCAGGGCCAGTTCTTTGGCGCGTTCCAGCACGGCAGCCGGAATGTGCTGGCCGAAAAGAATCGTCGCCGACTTCATGTAGCCGCCGCAGAGAACACATCGCGGCTCGGCCTCTCCCTCGTCGATGCGCTGCTGGATCTCGGCGATAGGCGCGCGGGCGTCGCAGAGCGTGCAGGCGGCCTCGCGTGACGTGCCGTGGATTTCCACCACGCGGGCGGGATCATGGCCCGCGTCCAGGTGCAGACCGTCGAAGTTTTGCGTCACCAGGCCCAGAAGCACCTGGCGGCGTTCCAGTTCCGCCAGCGCCAGGTGAGCTGGATTCGGACGAGCTGCCTGCACCTGCTCCAGGAGACCGCGCCGGGTCGCCCAGTACTGGCGCCGCGCTTCCGGCTTACTGATAAAATCGGGATAGCTGACCGGTGGATTCTCCAGCCAGGTCGAACCGGGACTGCGAAAATCGGGAATGCCCGACTCTGTGCTGATGCCCGCCCCCGTCAGGGCCACGATCTTGCGCGCACCTCTGAGCAGCGCGGCTGCGTCCTCAAACTGCTTTGCCTGTGTTTGCATCCTTTTCCACCTGATTCGTGCTATCTCTACGTCAGCCTTCCAGGCTTATTATAAGACATGGCAGCTTGCTTACGCAATTGAACGCTGGCTCCTCCGCCCTCAGGGCTGGCTCAATTGCACGTCCGTGGCCTTGAATGAGGTGCTGTTCTCGCCTGGTTGGGGACCGGAGAAAAAGAGGGCCGGGCGTCCCTGGTGCAGATCGTTGTTGGTCCAGCTCGTTGTCGTCTGGTTGTCGATGGTGAGCTGGAGAGGCTGGTTGTCGATGGCGAAACTGTACTGGCTGCCGTGGGCTTTGACGGTGAGTGTGTGAGCCTGCGGACCCGCCGGGTAGTTGCCACGCGTGATGATCACGGGGTTGCTGTTAGTGTATTGGTAGAGGATGTAGCTGCCATTGCCGGCGATGGCCAGGGCGTAACAATTGACATTGCCGCCGTCCTGGCTGAAATGGAAGGCCAGGCCAAAGGCGTTATCGGACGTACTGGAGGTTTGCTGGAGGGTCGCGCTCAGCGTAAAATCGTCGGGAAGCTGAGCAATGTTTTGCGGATAGGGAAAGACGGTCGTACTCGTCGAGATAGTGATGGTGTAGGCGCCGTTGCCCGGCGTGCCGGCAGTGACGCCGGGCGCGAGGGTGCCGGCGGGCCAGTTGAGATGATTATCCTCGAACTGGTCGTGAAAGGTCTGGGCCGCGCCGGGCGTGCCCTGCGTGGTGGTGACTGGATGGCTGGAATTGAGCAGGCCCGGCAGCCAGCGCAGACCGGCGACAACCAGGCAGGCTACCAGCACCAGGGTGGCGAACAGATAGCTGAGCGGAAAACGGCGCCTGGGCGCCTGCTGACGAGGTGTACCGGTGATGGCCGAGCCTGTCCCGGTGGGGGAGAGATGCGGCGTGGCGCTGGCGTAGGCGCTGGCCGGACCTGTCTGGGGCGTGGTGCGCGTGGCGTACTGATCGAAGCCGCTCTGCGCCAGGGCCGCCGGCGGTCCCCACGGCGTGGGCGCGCTCTGCGCGGCTGATGAATGCGTGACGGGCGGCGTCCAGGGCAGCGTCGGATCGCCATCCCCGGAGATCGGAGGACGCTCAGGCATGAACGAATTGAGGTGCGTGGCGTGGGCATTGGCCTGCTCCAGCGCCCTGGCCAGAGCCTCGGCGCTGGGGAAACGCTCGTCAGGAGACTTGGCCAGCGCTTTCTCAGTGATCCGGGCCAGGGCTTCCGGCACCAGCGGATTGCGTTCGCGTACCGGCGGCGGCGGCGTGTAGAGCTGCTGAAAGAGCAATCCATGGATCGTCGTCGAGTGGAAAGGGATATCACCCACCAGCATTTGATAGAGCACCACGCCCAGCGCATAGACATCCGTGCGCGCATCCACCGTCGTTCCGTTGACCTGCTCCGGCGCCATATAGTCGGCGGTGCCGATAATCTGGCTGGCACTGGTCAGCGCGGAACTGCTGACATCGCGCGTGGGCATTTCCGCCAGTACGGGGTCTTCGCCCTTCTGGTAATAGAGCTTCGCGATACCGAAATCGGAGAGTAAGAGGTGGTTGGGATCGGTGCTGGAAACCAGCATGTTCTGCGGCTTGACATCGCGGTGGACAATACCTCGTTGATGGGCATGGTGGAGGGCCAGCGCCATCTGGCTCGCGTAGCGAATCGCCCGCTGCGGCTCCAGAGGCCGTTTGCCGCGCAATTGATCGCGCAGCGTGCCCCCGCCCACGTATTGCATAACCAGGTAAGTCAGATGTCCTTCCTCGCCGAAGTCGTAGACACTGACAATGTTTGGATGTTCCAGGCTGGCGATCATCTGCGCCTCGCGCTCGAAACGCTCCTGAAAGCCGGCGCTATCCGCGATCTCGGAAAGGATTACCTTAATGGCGACCTCGCGGCGCAGGCGCGGGTGATAGGCCTTGTAGACCTGGGCCATGCCCCCCTGGCCCAGACTGGCCTGCACCTGATAAATCCCCAGTTGTTGTCCGATCAAAGACCTCTGTTCATTGCCCATAGACATCTATTCCCATGTGGCAGGCGGCTCCCATATCTTGAAAGGTCGCTTGCTCGCTAGCTGTTTGCTTGCTCTCTGGCCTCATTTAATGATAACACAGCTCCAGGTCACGCTGGCCGTATTGCCGGGTCCGGTGAACGTCACCGTGACCGTTTTTCCACAGTTGCCTGCCGGGACGGTGAACGTGACCTGCTCGCTGCCGCCAGCGGCGATGGTGTTACCATCGGCCTGCACCGTGACTCCGTTGATGCTGGCGCTGGACGACCAGGTGAGCGCGCTGGCGCTGGAGTTGTTGATCAGCGTGACCGTGCAGGTGCTACTGCCATTCTCATTGCTGGTACAGGATTCTGAAAGCGTATCGACGCTGGTTGGCGTGACCGAGAGGGTCGGTGCGGCCTGCACCACCAGGGTAACGCTGACCGTCGCGGTATGTGAGCCGACGCTAAAGGTAATGGTGGCCTGGTAGGTGCCGGCTTTCAGGCCAGCGCTGAGATTGGAGGCCGTGACGGCGACGCTGGCGCTGCCGCCGCCTTTCAGGGTGCCGCTGCGGGAGGAGAGCTTGAGCCAGCTTCCTCCATTGCTAACCGCAGCCGACCAGTTGCTGGTCAGACCGCAGTTGGTCACGGAAACGGTTTGTGAGCCGGCGGGATCGCTGGTGTTAGCCACGCCGGAGAAACGCAGTTCCTGGGGCGCGGCACTGACACAGCCTGCCTTGACAGTCAGGGTGATATTCACGGCCTCGGTCGTATTGCTTTCCAGGGCGATGAAGGTGACATTAGCGGTATACGTGCCTGCCGTCAAATTCTTCGCGGAGGCGCTGATGGTAGTCTGGATCTGATTGGGCGCCTGGACCGTACCACTGGTTTGCGCCATGTGCAGCCAGGAGGCCTGATTTTGATTCCAGGTAGCTCTCCAGGTCAGGGTACCCGTACCACTGGTGCAAAGCGTGACTCCGCCCGAAGTTGTCTGGGTGCTCAGTTCGCTGATCGGTCCCAGCTTCAGATTGCCGGGAGTCGCGCAATACAGCGTTGGTGGTGGTGGCGGGGCCGTCGTGGGCGTGGGAGAAGGCGTAGCGGTGGCCGTGGGTGTGGCGGTCGGCGCCGCTTCCGTGGGCGTGGGCGTAGCCGTAGGTGTGGCGCTGGCTGTGGCGATGGTGAAGGGCAGAGACGCGCTCCGGTGACTGACTCCTTCCGTGGCGTGAATGGTATGGGTGCCCGGTGTAATGGTTGAACTGATCTGAAGCGTGGCGCTAAACGTTCCATCCCCCTGTGCGGAGATGGTATCCCCGGAGTTTTGCTGGTCGGCGGCGAGCAGCAGTCCGGCGCTGTTCAGGCGCGCGAACTGGCTGTTATGCGGTTCGCCGGGACGTTGCGCCTGTATGGGATAGAGCGGCGAGCCGCCATCGAGGGTCAGGGTGATGCTGCTATTGGGCAGGAAATGCTGCCCATGCAATGTAATTGTGCCGCCGGGTACAGTGGAGGACTGTCCATTCAGCGAAAGGCTGGGCGCCAGTACAGTCAGACCCAGGCCAAAGGTCGTGGCCAGAATAATCAGCAGGGCCGCCAGCACTACCGCTCCCATAGGCAGGCAGCCTGGCGAACTGGTGGGAGGTCGCAGCGGCGGACGACCGGGAAGCCTGGGCGGCTGCGCCGGACGCGGCGCGGGCAAGGGCTGCGGTGGATAGGCCTGCTGGAGGGGTGACGGCATAGCCGCTGAAGCGGGTCCAAAGGATGGTCCGCCCGGAACCTGCGGCGTGCCCGGAAGCATGGGAGCCTGCCCTATCTGCGGCGTGCCTGGCAGTATTGGCGTCTGTCCCAGCGGCGGTGTGCCGTGTACTACAGGCGCCTGGTTCAGTGTCGACGCGTCGGCCAGTTCGCCCAGCAGGGGCAGACCCAGACCAAAGAGCGCCGCGCGTTTGCGTTTCTCCTCCTCGTCATCCTCTGCTTCAGGTTCGTCATCCTCAATCGGCAGCAGCGTCACCGGACGGAGGATACCGCTGGGGCTGCGCGGCACCAGGTGCTTGCCGGACGCGCTCAAGATCGTCTGGTTCTCGTCCTCAAGTGTGGAAGCATCACTGATATCGATGGTACTCAGTTCGCTGATATGGGTCTGGCGATGAGCCGCCTGGGAGGGAACGCGCCCGCATTTGCCGCAGAAACCCGCGTCCTCGGTCATGCTGGCTCCACAAAATTCGCACTGCTTCATCGTTTTGCACCTCCCAGGAGATTTATCCTGGCCGCGCCCATCCTGGCCCATCGCTGCTCTAGCACGTCTCTGGATGGGGAAAAGGGGGCGCCACTTGTTTTCTCAACGGCGAGGATCATCCCTGTCCCGCTCATATGAGTTCTGGCACAGTTTACCACATCTGTCCACCGGAAGCAGCTATTTTCGCCATTTTTCTCAATAAACGTCTCTGTTCCCCTGCTTTCGCAGAATAAACGCTGTGCCTCCACATTTCTTTCTATGGCAAAATGTTTCAACCCATGTTATCGGTCAGCTTGCCCTTTTGGGTTGCCAGAAATCTGAGAACGCCCCTGTTTCTCTGTTCAGGTTGCGGGACACATTGGCTATGCTGAACTGGAGAACAATCCTCTCTTTTTGGGCATATATTGTCCGCGTGATGTCACAGGATGCGCAGGGAGTTTTCAG
>DASZXF010000735.1:0-4093 GCA_035546055.1 Ktedonobacteraceae bacterium | reverse complement strand
ATCTCCAGAGTTCCTTGAGACAATCCATGTCATTTCATTGGTGATCGCCCTGAGAAAAAGCAGTTCCAGGAAAGGTTATATCCTTCTATATGAAACATCTCGTATTTTCTCAGATACCGCATCTCTTAGAATTGGATGGACAACCATTACATTGTGGTGATGCCTTGGAGGTGCATATTATGGGTTCCTGGGTGCTGGGTATTCTGGCGAGTGATCGTTCAGGCTGGTATCTGATTACGCAAGAACAGAATGAGATTCGCCTCCAGACAGGACTGCTGGCTCGTCTTTCGTCCTCCCATGTTTCTTCTCCGACGGAATAATCCGCTGAGCAGAAGAACGGGCTTGAACTGCTGCAAAGGAGAAATGCACTATGTGGGTTCTGCGAGAGGAAGATGCTCCTTTATCCCAGATGTCTGATGGACAACTGGTACAGGCTGCCCTGACAGGGCATGAACAGGCCTTTGAGGTGCTCACCGCGCGGTATCGTTTCTCGCTATTTCGCTATATCACCGTCCATATAGAGAGTTATGATATTGCTTGCGATGTCCTGCAGCAAGTTCTGGTCCAGTTCTATCTCTCTCTTCCTCTGCTCGAACAGGAGCGTTCGCTGCGTCCGTGGCTGTTTCAGGTGACGCGTCGCAAGATCATTGACGAGGTTCGCCGCAAAAAATGGGTGGCCTTTTCCGAGTTGAAAGAGGCCGAGGAGGAGCGGCTTAGTCTGCTGCCTGACCCCGCTCTTTTACCTGAAGCGCAGGTTGAACACCTGGAACTGCAACTGCAACTGAGAGCAGCCCTGGCCAGCCTGCCGAAGCGTTATCGCCAGGTGGTCTATTTGCGCTACCTGGGGCAGTTGTCCTTTCCTGAGATCAGCCGCCTGATGGGTATCCCCCAGGGGACGGCCAAGACTCACGCTCAGCGGGCGCGCCCGCTCCTGCGCGCGGCCCTGCGCGCGGCCCGCATGGCGGAACTGCTGCCGGAGGGATAAAGCGCGTGC
This sequence comes from Ktedonobacteraceae bacterium, assembly GCA_035546055.1. Taxonomy (GTDB): domain Bacteria; phylum Chloroflexota; class Ktedonobacteria; order Ktedonobacterales; family Ktedonobacteraceae; genus Paraktedonobacter. The sequence continues at coordinate 3,099 of DASZXF010000735.1, read as the reverse complement.
TGAACGCAGCCAGGGGAGGCAGCTTGCGCCCGGCGGAGGTAGCGGGCCGACGAGAATCAGTTCGCCTGCGCCGGCTGTTCTTCCCACGCGGGAGCGAGCGGCAGCCAGATGTGAAAACACGATCCCTTCATGAGTTCGCTTTCAACCGTAATATCCCCGTGATGGGCGCGGGCAATCAGACGGGCCAGGGAGAGACCAATCCCGGCTCCCAGGGTACCGCGCGCCCTGGTGCGTTCCGCGCGATAATGACGCTCGAAGATATGGGGAACATCGGCAGGGGCGATGCCCGGACCCGTGTCGCGAATGCTGATGACCGCCCAGCGTGCCTGGGCGTCACCCTGTTTCTCGGCCAACTCAGCGGGCAGGACAGTCGTTTCGCGCATCTCAACCTCCACTTTCCCACGGGTGGGCGTGTAGGTCAGCGCGTTATCAATGATATTGAGCAGCATTTGCTTGAGCGCGTCCCGCTCGCCTGTCACCAGCACTTGCTGTAAGGAACCCAGCTCGACCGAGACATCGCGCCGCAGAAAGGTGGCCTGGCGGGTAATCTCGACCAGCAACAGGTCCAGTTCGACGCGCTGGATGCTCTGGGCCGATGGTTCAGGCAACACGCCCACTTCTACGCGGGCCATGACCAGGAGATTGCTGACCAGGTGTGAGAGGCGAACCAGCTCCCCGCGAATCTGCTGCACATCCTGGCGCACATCCTTCTGCAAGTCGGGATTCAGCAGGAGAATATCTGTTTGCCCGCGCAGCGAGGTCAGTGGCGTTCTCAACTCGTGTGAAACGTCGGCCACAAAGTTCCGTTGCAGGGTAAAACTGGCCTCCAGGCGTTGAGACATCTGGTTAAAGGCTTCGGTGAGCAACACCACCTCCCGTATCCGCTGTTTCGGTTCCAGGCAGGCGCCCAGCTCTCCCACGCTGAAATTGCGCATTTCCTCGCTTAACTGACTGAGCGGCTGGGTTTCTCTGCTGGTCAGAGCCAGACTCAGGCCGTAGGCCAGGATAACCGCGCCCACCCCTCCGGCGCAGAGTACCAGGATCAGCAGGGTTTCGACCTGGTGGACATTGTCCAGCGAGCGGCCAATTTGAGCCACCGCGATGGTATGCCGGGCCGTATCCAGCAGCGGCATCGTGAGAACGCGCACAGCGTTTCCCGTCTTGTCATGGTACGTAGTAAAGACGCTCGCCCCGGAGATCGCCGCCCGAAAGTCGCTTTGCGTATAGTGGATGCGGCTCTGCTGGAGATTGGGCGAATGCTGGAGCGGCTGGCCTGTCTTCACATCAAAGAGCTTGATATAGAGATTATCGGCAGTGAATTCATTTTGTTGCATACTCTGCGCCAGTTGCTCAAAAAGCTCTCCATTAATCGGGTGTCTGTTAATCAGCCAGACGCGCGTGATGGCCTGTAATTTTTCCCCCTGGGTTGTCAGCCGTTTATCCAGGCTGGCCTGGAGATTGATGCTGACCACACTGTAGACAATACTGCCGAGAATCAGGAGAGTCAGGGTCAGCATCAGGACATTCCAGAAGGCCAGCCGACTCCATAACGAGGGGAGTGAGGTTTTAGACGCGAAGGGACTGAGGGTCGTCCACCACTTCTTCATAGCTGCGATCTTTCCGCTTTGCCTGTGGACTTCAACATATAGCCAACGCCACGTACTGATTGAATAAGATCCGCTTTTGCTCCGATATTAATTTTTGCGCGCAATGTATTAATGTACACCTTGATAACCTCTAAGCCAGCCTCATTGTCATATCCCCAGATCTGCTCAAAAATACGCTCTTTGGTTAAAACGCGGTTGGCGTGCTGCACCAGCAGTTCAAGCAAATCGTACTCGCGCCTGGTCAGAGCCACCGCTTCGCCGGCTCGCCAGACGCAGTGTTTCGTGGTATCGATGACCAGATCCTCCACCTGGAGCACACCCGATGGATGCTGCATACTCTCCACGCGGCGCAAGGCCGCGCGAATGCGGGCTACCAGTTCTTCAAAATCGAAGGGCTTGGTGATATAGTCATCGGCGCCGCTCTCCAGACCGAGAATTTTATCGGTGCGCTCATCTTTGGCGGTCAACATCAGAATGGGCAGCGCCCCGGTTTCTCCGAAGCGGAGCGCGCGGCAGACCTCAATGCCGCTGAAATCCGGCAGCATGATATCGAGCAAAACCAGGTCAGGCCGATAGGTGACGGTCAGCGAGAGCGCCTCTTCGCCTGTCGCGGCGGTCTGCACCGCGAACCCCTTATACTGTAGTCCCCGCTGGAGAAATTGCGCGATTTGCTGCTCATCCTCGACCACCAGGATTTTTTTCCTGGCAGCTATTTCTCCGCTCTTTATCATGTTAGCACCTCCTGAATAGTATAGAAGAAGCTTTCTACCGCTGATGGTTCGTCATATTCTTTTAAATCAGCTTGCTTCTGCAACGAACAGGGGAAGCGGGCACTCAAGTTACTGACGATAGTGGGCACGCGTTCCAGCCCTCGGATGTCGTGAAGTTGCCGGGAGAGTTCCAGCCCCTCGGTTCCCGTCAGATCATCGTCGAGGATAATAAGATCGGGTTTGACCTGCTGGATCACCTTGAAGACCTGGCGCTTATGGGTAACAAGGATAGGATAGTAGCGTGCTTCTCTCCGCAAGATGCGCACGAGAAAAGAGCCTATCCGTGCGTCTCTCACCATCATTACAATCACCCTGGGAGCATGGTAATGGTCCCCAAAAAACAACTCATGGTATTCTAACACAGAGACTCCTTGTGATAAAAGATCCCCTTGCCTTTTTTCTTTGCTGAGTATACTCTGGGATGGTAAAAAAGCGGTAAAGAAAGGTGCAGGCTCATCCGTTTCTATCAGGGCTATTCCGTTTTCCCGTTTTGCCTCCGCTGCCTCGCGCCGCCGCAGGCGGCGCAAGTTTGAAGAATGATGCAGGGCCAGCCGGGCGCGGCCCGGCTGGCCCTGCATCATTCTTCTTTAGGGGGCGGGAAGGCATGGCGAGCAACAGAAGCAAAATTATCAGAAGAGGAAAAAGCGATACATGGAAAGGCCTTGCCCGCCGCCAGGCCAGACCTTGACTTTTGTTAAATTAGCGGGTATAATCTTGACAAT
>DASZXF010000734.1:0-5534 GCA_035546055.1 Ktedonobacteraceae bacterium | reverse complement strand
CACCTCCTCCAAAAGAAGCAGGGCGAGTCGCGCAGCGACGAGGAGTCAACCACGGCTTTCCCAACTGTATCCACTTTTTCTGAGGCGGCCTCAAGCGCTGGTTGTGCGCGGTGCTGGAAAAAGTGGGGAGGGATGATAATTGGCGGAGGCCTTGACCTGGAGTGTACTCCAGGTTGTATAGTCAGGCTATGGAATTAGTATTTTCGATTCAGCAGGTGGCGGAACAGACCGGGCTGAGCATCGATACTCTGCGCTACTATGAGCGTATCGGGTTAATCGAGCCGGTGCGCAGGGCTGCCAACGGCCACCGCCGCTACGGACAACATGATATTGCCTGGTTGCAATTGCTGATGCGTTTGCGCGAGACGGGGATGCCGCTTGCGCAGATGGTCCGCTTTGCGCAATTGCGCCGCCAGGGGCCGGCCACGGCTACAGAACGCCGTTTGATGCTGGAAGAACATCAGCGCACGCTCCAGGAGCATATGCAACGTCTGGAACTGCATATGGCCGCTCTGGAGCGCAAGATTGCGCGTATTCGCGAAATCGAAGCGCAGCACGCCCCAGAGTCGCAAGAGGGCAGGGCTTCCTCCCAGATCGCGGAAGAACTGCGGAGCGACAGTGTTGAAATTGTCTGAGTATGCTGGCTGATAAAAAATCTCAACCGATAAATGCAGAAGGAAAAAGCATGTCTCATTCTTCCCAGACCGCGCAGGATGCGCAACTGGTCGCTGTGACCTTACGCGTCAATGGAAAAGAGCACGCGCTGTTGTTGGATACGCGTGTGACGCTGCTGGACGCGCTGCGCGAGCACCTTGGCCTGACCGGTACAAAGAAGGGCTGTGATCATGGCGCGTGTGGCGCCTGCACGCTGCTGATTGAGGGCCGGCGTGTCCTCTCCTGTCTCACCCTGGCGGTGATGTGCGAGGAGCGAGCCATTACTACAATTGAGGGACTGGCTCAGGGGGAACAACTGCATCCCTTGCAGGCGGCCTTTATTGCCCACGATGGCTTTCAGTGCGGCTATTGCACCTCCGGCCAGATCATGTCGGCGGTGGCGCTGCTCAACGAGGGGCACACCACTTCGCCGGAGGAGATTCGCGAGTTTATGAGTGGCAATCTCTGCCGCTGCGGGGCGTATCAGAATATTGTCAATGCCATCTGGAGCGTCGTGGAAGGGGGCAAACGTGAGACCCTTTAGCTATCTGCGCGCGGAGGATACGGCGAGCGCGCTGGCCAGTCTGAGCGCCCATCCCGACGCGGCCTATATTGCCGGAGGGACGACGCTGCTGGATTTGATGAAGGACCAGGTGGCGCAGCCCGCCCTGCTGGTCGATATTACCCGCCTGCCTTTGCGCGGTATCGAGGTCTGCGAGGATGGCGTGCTGATTGGTGCGCTGACCACCATGAGCGAGGTGGCCGAGCATGCCCTGATCCGCCAGCGCTATCCGCTGGTGGTTGAGGCTCTGCTGGCCAGCGCTTCGCAGCAGTTGCGCAATATGGCCACCCTGGGCGGCAATCTGCTCCAGCGCACGCGCTGCTCGTACTTTCGCGATCCTGTGTTTGCCTGCAATAAACGCGTCCCCGGCTCGGGCTGTGCCGCGCTCACCGGCGAGAACCGTACTCACGCCATTCTGGGGACCAGTTCTCACTGTATTGCCACCCATGGCTCAGATCTCGCTGTGGCCCTGGTGGCGCTGGATGCCCATGTGCTGCTTGAAGGTCCGGCTGGTCAGCGGCGCCTGGCCCTGCGTGACCTCTATCTTTTGCCCGGCACCACGCCTGAGCGTGAGCATGTGCTGGCTCCCGCCGAATTGATCGTGGCTATCGAGCTGCCGACGGCCTTTAACGCCAGTCGCTCAGCCTACCTGAAAGTGCGGGACCGGGCCTCGTATGAGTTCGCGCTGGTCTCGGCGGCGGCGGCCCTGGAACTGGAGGGCACGACCATTCGGGCGGCCCGCCTGGCCCTCGGCGGCGTGGGGACCATTCCCTGGCGTGCGCGTTCCGCCGAGCGCATCCTGCAAGGCGCTCCGCTCAGCCGGGAGGTCTTTGCTGCCGCAGCGGAGGCGGCCCTGGAAGGGGCGCAGCCTCAGCGCGATAACGCTTTTAAAATCGAACTGGCCCGGCGCACAGTGGTGCGCGTCCTGAGCGAAGTGGGAGGTGTCGCATGACCGTCAGCCAGCAGATGCGCCAGCAGAGCGTGGTAGGTCAGCCGCTTGACCGCGTAGATGGACGTTTGAAAGTCACCGGCCAGGCGCGTTATCCCGCCGATTTCCCCCAGGAGAACCTGGCCCATGCCGTGGTGGTGCAGAGCACAATTGCCAGTGGAAGGATTACCAGCCTGGAGACAGACGCAGCCGAGGCTGCGCCCGGTGTGCTGGCTGTGTTGACCCATCACAACGCGCCTCGCCTGCGCGCCAATCCGCCCAGCTTTGCCGTCGGCGAGTCCACGCCGCCACCCTTGCAGGACGAGCGGATTTACTACCACGGTCAGCATATCGCCCTGGTGATCGCGGAGACGCTGGAGCAGGCCACCTATGCCGCTACCCTGGTCAACATTACGTATGCCGCCGAGCCGGCGCTGCTGCGCCTTGACGATGCCCGCGCGGAGATCTCGGCGGCGGCTTTCCCCGACGTGGTGCGCGGAGAGCCGGAGGCAGCTCTGGAAGCGGCTGAAGTGCGGGTGGATCAGCGCTACACTACGCCGACCCAGCACCATAATCCTATGGCCCTGGCGGCCACTATCGCTGGCTGGGATGGACAAACGTTGACCCTGCACGACACCACGCAGAGCGTTTTTAATACCCGCGCCCGCCTGGCGGCGCTCTTTGGTCTGGAGATAGAGCAGGTGCGCGTGCTGGCTCCTTTCGTCGGCGGAGCCTTTGGCAGTGGTATTCGACCCTGGCCGCACGTGGTCCTGGCCGCCATGGCGACCCGTCACGTCGCGCGTCCGGTCAAGCTGGTGCTCACACGGGAACAGATGTACACCTCGCTGGGCTATCGTCCGCAGAGTGTACAGCGCGTGGCCCTGGGCGCTACGCGCGACGGTCAACTGGTGAGTGTCATTCACGAGGGCAGCGAGCCGCTGGCCATCAACGACGACTTCCGCGAGGGACTGACTCGCGCCACGGCCCTGCTCTACAGCAGTCCGCATCTGCGCACCACCTATCGCCAGGTGCGTCTCAACGTGGCCGTGCCAACCTGGATGCGCGGTCCCGGCGAGTCAACCGGCATGTTCGCGCTCGAATGTGCCATGGACGAACTGGCCTATGCCCTGCGCATGGACCCCATTGAACTGCGTCTGCGCAACGAGTCATCGGTGCATCCACAGAGCGGCCTGCCCTGGTCCAGCCGGGGCTTGCGAGAATGCTATGAACTGGGCGCGCGTAGCTTTGGCTGGGAGCGCCGTCCCCTCGCGCCGCGTACCATGCGCGCCGGTCACGACCTGATCGGCTGGGGCGTGGCCAGCGGCTTTTATCCCTATAATCGCCAGGCCGCTGAAGCGCGTATCGTCCTGCGCGCCGATGGCAGCGCCCTCATCCAGAGCGGCGGGACCGACATCGGCCCTGGTACCGCGACCATCCTGGTGCAGATCGCCGCCGACGTGCTGGGTCTGCCCCCGGAGCGCATACGCTGCGAACTGGGGGACAGCGCCGCGCCGCTTTCGCCCAACCAGGGCGGTTCCATGCTCGCTGTCAGTCTTGGCTCGGCGGTTCAGGCCACCGCCAGGCAGGCGTTGGAGCAGGCATTGACTCTGGCGCGCGACGACGCCCGCTCGCCCCTGCGCGGAGCCAGTCCTGCTGAAGTCATCGCCACTGATGGCAGGCTGATGCTCAAGAGCGACCCTGAGCGCGGCGAGAGCTACGCCGAGTTGCTCCGGCGGCATGATCCGGGCGAAATTGTAGTGGAAGGGCGAGCCGCGCCGGGCGACGAGGCGCAGCAATTCGGCACCGGCATCTTCGGCGCCAAATTCGCCGAAGTGCGCGTGGATGAAGACCTGGGCAGGATACGCATCTCGCGGCTGCTCTCCGTCATCGCGGCTGGCCGCATCCTCAACCACAAAACCGCCGCCAGCCAGATCAACGGCGGAGCCGTGGGAGGTCTGGGCATGGCCCTTTTAGAGCAAACCCTCATGGACACCGTGAGCGGGCGCATCGTCAACGCCAACCTGGCCGATTACGCCATCCCGGTTCACGCCGACATCCCGCCGCTCGAAGTCCTGTTCGTCGAGCAGCCCGACCTGGCGCTCAACCCCCTTGGCTCCAAAGGAGTTGGCGAAATCGCCATTGTCGGCATCGCCCCGGCCATCGCCAACGCCGTCTTCCACGCCACAGGCCGCCGCCTGCGCCACCTGCCCCTGAGCATGGAGCAGCTTTTATAGACAATGGCTGAGCCTGGGAGGTCATACGAGCATTGATCTCCCAGGCTCAGCCATTACAGTTCGATGCGATACTGGATAAAGCCACGGTTCACGCCTACTTTATCGTAGAGAGTGCGCGCGGTAGTGTTGGACTCATGGGTCATCCAGTAGACGCGTCCGCAGCCCTGTTCCCTGGCCCAGGCAGTGACGGCGGCGCGAGGCAGCAGAGGCAAAACGGGAAAGTCAAAAAGCCCTGGCTTGCCGGGCGGGAGCGTTTGACGAACGGTGGCGGGAAGGCTACAATAGAGGAAAGAGCAAAGAGTTATCGTACTTCGAGTGCGAATGGGGCGGAAGTATGAGCATCACGCTTTTTTGTGATAGCTGTGGAGCGGCCCTGGTGGAGACGTGTACGCGTTGTCCCGCCTGCGGGGCTGCTATCAGCGTGGCTGGTCTGCCGGCAAGGCGGGCCACCTCTCCGCCAGCCGGGTCTGCCGGGACTGGTTCGGCTGCGCCTGCGTCTGTTGCTCCCTGCCAGTTGCCGGCTGGCTTCCTCCTCGCCCGGCGCTATCGTATTGTGAGCCAGCTCGGCCAGGGAGGCTTCGCCACCGTCTATAAGGCCAGGGACCGCGCGCAGCGCAATCGCCTGGTCGCGGTGAAGCAGATTCACCTGGAAAAGCTCAACCTGCAAGAGATGCTCGACGCCAGTGATGCCTATAACCGCGAAGTCAATTACCTCTCTCAGATGCGTTATAAACATCTTCCGCAGTTGTATGCTCATTTCATGGATGAGCAGCACTGGTACATTGTCATTGAGTATATCGATGGGCAGACGCTGGAAGAGTACATGCGGAAAAAGCGGCAGCGGGCCTTGCCGGTGCGGCAGGTGCTCGATATCGGCCTGGATCTGTGCGATACCCTGCGCTATCTGCATATGCAGCGGCCCCCGCTGATCTTTCGCGATGTCAAGCCCGCCAATATCATTCGCGCGCATTCTGGCAAGCTCTACCTCATCGATTTTGGCACAACCAGACCCTACAGACCCGGCTGGAAGGATACAGGGCCGCTCGGTACGCCGGGCTACGCGGCCCCGGAGCAGTACGGCAGCCGCGCCCATACCACGCCGCAGACCGATATCTACGGTCTGGGGGCGACTCTGCAAACGCTGTTGACCGGCCAG
>DASZXF010000733.1:0-1794 GCA_035546055.1 Ktedonobacteraceae bacterium | reverse complement strand
GGGTTCGGCTTCTCAGAGGCATTTGGCCAGGCCAACAACGTGGAGAACGCGTCAGCCAGTGTGCGGCAGCAGGCTCTCGATGATCTGTTCAGTACTTCGACAGGCGCCGGTTTTACCATCTTGCGCAATCTGCTGCCCTCCGATTCCGGCGGCACTATCGAGCCGAACAGCCCTGGTAATCCGAATGCCACCCCATCGTATCGGGCGCTCGGAGACAGCGGGGGCCAGGTCTGGTTTGCCCAGCAAGCCAGAACGTATGGCGTCACCCAGTTGTATGGGGATGCGTGGAGCGCACCCGGGTACATGAAGACCAACGGCAGTGAGGCAAATGGCGGGGCCGTCTGTGGTACCCCGGGGGCAAGCTGCGGCTCTGGTGACTGGCGCCAGGCGTATGCCAATTACCTGACTCAGTATGCCAGAGACTACGCCAGTGCTGGCGTCCCGTTGACCGCGATTGGGGCCTTCAATGAGCCAGACTTCAGTGCCGGCTACTCCAGTATGGTTATGAATCCGACGCAGACCGCTGACATGATACGCTTCCTCAAGCCCACGTTGAACGCCGCCGGGCTAAACCCGCTGGTGGTGTGCTGCGATCCCACCGGTTGGGGCCAGGCGCAAAACTACACAAGTGCGGTTGCCAATAATGCCAGCGCCTCTGCCAATGTCAACCTTTTCTCCAGCCATGGCTATAGCGGTGCCCCCAATTCTCCGCTGAACTCGGCTGGCGGCAAGCACGCCTGGGAAACGGAATGGTCCACCTTTGAGGCGCTGGACAATGCCTGGGATGACGGAAGCGATGCCTCTGGCTTCACCTGGGCTCAGCACATCTTTACCGGATTGACCGCCGCTAATCTGAGCGCCGTCCTCTACTGGTGGGGCGCGGTCGGCAGCGGTACAAATGACAATGAGGGTCTGCTCCAGGTGAACGGGAGCAACGTTATCACCTCTGGTCGTCTGTGGGCCTTTGCCAACTACAGCCGTTTTATTCGTCCCGGAGCTGTGCGCATCGGGGCCAGTTCAGGCGATAGCAATCTGCGTGTCAGCGCGTTCCGCAATACCAATGGGGTGGTCTCCATTGTGGTCTTGAACGCGGCCAATAGCGCGATTACAACCTCCTATGCCCTGCAAAATACGGGTGTGGCAGATGGCACCACGGTGACGCCCTATCTGACCAATGGATCTAATCACACCGCCCAGCAAGGTACCACATCTGTCAGCGGAGGGTCGTTCAGTGCCACGATTCCTGCCCGCTCGCTGGTCACCTATGTCCTTAGCGGCAGCGGCGGCAATACGGGTGGTGGCACCGGAGTTCTGCGAGGTGTGGGTTCTAACCGCTGCCTGGATGTGCCAGGGCGGGCCACGGCCAATGGGACGCTGCTGGAGATCTGGGACTGCAATGGCGGCAGCAACCAGCAGTGGACCGCGCTCTCCAACGGCGAACTCCAGGTCTACGGCAACAAGTGCCTCGACGTGCCCAACAACGCCACGGCAGCGGGCACCAAAGTCGAGATCTGGGACTGCACCGGGGGAGCGAACCAGCAATGGACGCTCAACGCTGATGGCACCGTGGTGGGACGCGGGTCGGGTCTGTGCCTCGACGTGACCGGTGCAGGCACCGCCAACGGTACCGCCGTCGAGATCTGGACCTGCAATGGTGGCAGCAATCAGAAGTGGACCCGGCAATAACTCTATCATTCAACTACACAGGTTGGTGGCCAATCAGGTAGTTCTCCAATCTGCTCAATTGTCGCCATCCTCTTCTCAGGAGAAGTGGAGACGCTTTTCAGAACTGTC
>DASZXF010000732.1:0-7400 GCA_035546055.1 Ktedonobacteraceae bacterium | reverse complement strand
CCTCACGACTGGCAGTCGTGAGGAGCAAAATCATCCATAATAGGTAGTACGAGCGCCGCAGGCGCGAGCAGTAAATATCCCAATTAACCGACAAAGAATATACGCACGCCAAGGGTTTCTTTTTCATCGAGGGTAATTTTGCCGTCGCCCTTGCTGTCGTAGGTGAAAGCAATTTCCTGATCTTCCAAAAAGGCACGCGTCTGAAAAAGATCGCGCGATTTGAAATACAGGGCAAATGGTCCTTCGCCCGCGTTGGCCAGGGTACGCTGCACGCTGCCTTCGCCGTTGGGCGTCAGCAGATCGATAGTGGACTCTCCCAGGCCAAGCGTGACGCGCCGGGCAACCTGGATCGAGCAGGCGTCTTCTTTGAGCAGTCTCAGACCGAGCTGGTTATGGTAGACATCAACCGCGCTGGCCAGATCTTTCACGGCCACGGCGACACGCGTCCAGGCGATAGCACCGTTGGCGTGCTGGCCGGGCACGTCGATGTGCAAACGCTCAGAATCAGGCGTATCCCATTGAATCAGGAAAGGCCAGGGACGATTCCAGGCGTTTTCACCCGGCGAGTAGACTCGCCAGGTCAGCGTATATCCATCGGGGCGCGTGCGCTGCATGGCGTGCGGCTGATAGGACTCCGAGCCGTCCCCGATAAAGCGCGCGGCATCACGGTTAATGTCGTCGGTTGCCAGGGCATAACCGATCAGGCCCGCCTCGCGCTCGTTGAGGGAGTCGAGAATGCTCGCGCGGCCACCTGCGCGCGCTTCCGCCTCGTCATAGACCGAAAGCAGTTCAAAGTAATCGAGGCCAAAGCGAATCAGGCCGTTATGGGTGCCGCCGCTGTCGTGCCTCCCGCCCGGTCGGGCATCGAAGCCCAGCCGCTGGAAGGCAAAAAGCGCGGTATCAAGGTCGCGTACCGCAATAACTGCGTGATCGAAACGTGTTGGCATGGTCAAACTTCCCTTCCTTTTCTCATCACAAAAGCAATGCTTATCCTCAGCACCGCAAATAACATCGTTCGCCGGCCAGCGGCTCCTCGCCAGCCGGACCCCGCTGATCAGCCGCGACACAGCACTGCGCAATGGCGAATATGCGAAACGAGCCTTGCTTCGTCATCAATCATAAACGGATCTGCCAGGTCTGGTCAACGGCAAGACTCTATTATAACAAACAAGAATGATAATCATAGTAGAGAGGTATCATTTCTTATCGAGAGTGCCCATAACAAAGGGGTAGGGAAACCGTAATAGTGGTATGGCTTCTGCGGCGAGGTAGACGGTTGGAGGAAAATGCAGCCGAGAAAAGAGCCGGACCGGAGGACAAAAGTGGCAGCATTGGGCTATCTTTTCGCGCGGATGCGTCTTACCCATTGCCACAGAAAACGAACTCGCCTATAATTGAGGCAAATCATCCTGCATTTATTGAGGAACTTTTTTATGGACATTGAAGGAACTTATACGCTCCAGGCTCCCACTGAAGAGGTGTGGGCGTGCTTAATGGACCAGCAAACCATCCAGCACACAATACCCGGACTGGAGCGCCTGACCAGAGTTGATGACCATACGTATACGTTTGCCATCACTGTACGCCACGCGCCGTTGCGCGGCAGCTACACCGGACGCGCCAGCATCCTTGATGCCAACTATCCTTCAGCGTACCGGCTCAAAATTGAGGGTGAGGGACCGGCGAACGAGTTTCTCTGCGATGCCAGTATTAAGCTGAGCGCGCATAATGAAAACACCGTCGTTAGTTATCAGGGAACCCTTCAGCCTGGCCGTAATAATGCGCGTATCTCGGCGCCCTTAATCAAGGCCACCGTCAAAGTGCTGCTACAACAATTTTTCACCACGCTGGCAGATCGGCTGCGCACCGAGCGCGAGAATCCGGTCTATGTGACCACGCTGGAAGAGATGTACGAGATTCCCTTTATGGAGGAGCAGATCAGTTCGCAACTGGTCGAGCGGTACCAGGAGGGGGAAGCGCCGACGCTGCTGCATCAGTTAGTGCGCCGGCTCGGATTGGGTCGGCACGATCCCGCGCAAGAAGAACAATGGGTGCGGCGTTTGCGCCAGGTCGGAGTCGTTGCGGTGCTGCTCTTGCTGGTCTGGGTGGGCACGCGTTTGCCACGACGAGCCGTCATGTAGGCCCGTTGGCGCAAGGAACATACGCGGAAATCGTCTTGCAGCAGGGCCGGGGATCAGGCACATGAAGAGACTGTGCTGATCTATCTCCCGGCTTATTCGTCGTGCATGAGGGAGCGCAAACGCGCCCGCCAGTCGTCATCACCGCCCACGCTACTTTCGTCGGCAGCCGCCGCCTCACCGCCGATACTCCAGCTCCGCGAACCATCTGCCTGGCGCCTGGGAGTCGCCCACTGGTGGCGCGGCTCTTTCTGCGCCGAGAAGCGCAGCGCGGTCTGCGCGGCTTTACGCACATCATGCACCGGATCTTGCAAAAGCGGCGCAATCAATTCTCTGGCATCTTCCACCCCCAGACGGCTGAGCGTGCGCACAGCCCCGGCGCGCTCGTCAGCGGTGAGCGCCTGGAGCAGCGGTTTGACCTCCGGGGCAAGCTGGACCAGCGAAAGCTCGGTAATCAGGCGTAAGAGGCGACTCTTGCGCATGGGATGAGTGAGCGTGAGCAACGCTTCACGGCAATCGACAAGCACCTGCTCCTGGTCGCGCACTTCGCCCTGTTTGATGGCCTCGGCGACGATGATTTCGGCAGGCAGGGAAAGCGAGCCATGCAAAAATGGCTCGATCCAGGCGGCAACCGGTTCCTGCAAGTTGCTGCTCGCGTGCAGACGCAAGGCCCAGTCGAAATGCTCTTGCAGCCAGTAGTAGAGGGCCAGCGTCATCTCGGCATCGCGCGCGGCATAGGCCACCATGGCAGGCGGCAGGGGACGCCGCGTCCAGTCAGTACGCTGTAAACTCTTGTCCAGGCGCACATTGAGGGCGCGCTGCAACATGGCGGCCAGCGATGATTCGTGCTGACCGAAGACCGAGCGGCTGGTGGCCTCCAGGTCGTAGTAATAAGCCACTTCCAGTCCGCGCTCGGCCATGACGCGCAAATCGGCCCCGGCTCCGTGTAAAAGCACCAGCAGCGCGGGATTGGATACCACCGCGCTGAGCGGCTCCAGATCGCGCAGGCGTAGAGCGTCTACCACAAAACACTGCCCATCAATGGCGAGTTGGAGCAACGCCAGGCGTGGACCTGTACTTTCACTCTGCGCATGTGAGCGCATCTGGGTAAATTCCGCGTCAATCGCTACCACCGGCGCCTGCTCTAGCTGTTCAACAGCTTGCAGCAACTGGTCAGGGCGTTCTACCCAGACCCGCTGACCTCTGGGAGGAAGCTGTCCCTGCGGAGGAGTCATCCCCAGGTAGCCTGCCTGGGGCTTGCTATCTCCCTGTTCCTCTGATGACTCTTGATTATTCAATGAGATCCCTTTTTCTTTATATATAAGCAGGCAAGAGAGCTTTTTCATCACAACTATAACAGATTTTCCGCCAAACGTATAGACTATTGGCATTCTTTCGCGCGTAACTTGTCTCGACTGGCTTCCCTATGCTAAACTGAAGAAGCTACATAAGATAGTTGGTAGTGTTCTTCTCCACCCAAAAGAACAATTTACAAAGGTGTTTTTTATGGCAAACAACGTACCTATTACCGTGGCCTACGGGGATGGCATCGGACCAGAGATCATGGCCGCCACCCTGGACATCATAAAAGCTGGCGGTGCCAGAATCGACGTTGAAGAGATCGAAGTTGGCGAGAAGGTTTACCTCAAAGGCATCAGCGCTGGCATCGAGCCGAGTTCCTGGGAGTCGCTTCGCCGCAACCGCGTCTTCCTCAAAGCTCCCATTACCACTCCTCAAGGTGGTGGCTATAAGAGCCTGAACGTCACTACCCGCACTGCCTTTGGCCTCTACGCGAATGTCCGCCCCTGCGTCTCCTACTACCCCTTCGTTGATACCAAACACCCCACGATGGACGTGGTGATTATCCGCGAAAATGAAGAGGATCTCTACACTGGCATCGAGTATCGCCAGACGCACGATGTCTATGAGAGCTTGAAGTTGATCAGCCGCCCGGGCAGCGAAAAGATCATTCGCTACGCCTTTGAATACGCGCGCGCGAACAACCGCAAAAAAGTTACCTGCTTCATGAAAGATAACATCATGAAGCTGACCGATGGTCATTTCCATAAAGTCTTCGATGAAATCGCGGCAGAGTACCCCGATATCGTCAAGGAGAGCTGGATCGTCGACATCGGCGCGGCCAAGCTGGCCGATACGCCCGAAGCCTTTGATGTGGTGGTGCTGCCCAACCTGTACGGCGATATTCTCTCCGATGTGTCGGCGCAACTGGCGGGTTCTGTCGGCCTGGCCGGCTCGGCCAACATCGGCGATAGCTGCGCGATGTTCGAGGCGATTCATGGCTCCGCACCACGCCGCGCCGGACAAAACCTGGCCAACCCCTCCGGTCTACTCCTGGGCGCCGTGCTGATGCTGGTCCACATCAACCAGCCGGAAGTCGCCGAGCGTGTACACAATGCCTGGCTGCGCACTATCGAAGAGGGCATCCATACTTACGATATCTTCGTTGAAGGCGTGAGCAAGCAGAAAGTGGGAACGAAGGAGTTTGCCGAGGCGGTCATCGCGCGCCTGGGCCAGCGTCCAGAAACCCTGAAAGCCGTGAGTTATGCCTCTTCCGAGAAGCAAGAGGCGGCGCCGAAAAAGGCACTGACGCGCACGAACGAGAAAAAAGAGCTGGTGGGCGTGGATGTCTTCCTGGAATGGAATAAGGGCAGCGCCGATGAGCTGGGCGCTGCTTTCAAGCAGGCCGGCAGTCATGGCCTGGAGCTGAAGGCCATCACCAATCGCGGCGCGCGCGTCTGGCCGAACGGTCTGCCGGAAACCTTCACCACCGATCACTGGCGTGGACGCTTCCTCGCCTCCCAGGCGGGCGCGAGCGTGACCCATGCCCAGGTGGCGGGACTGCTCCAGCACATTGCCGAGGCCGGTTTTGACTTCATCAAAACGGAAAACCTCTACACCTTCGATGGCAAGGCGGAGTATTCGACTATTCCCGGCGAATAGCCGTTCTTCTCAGCGCGACACACGTGGCAGAAAAGCGCCCCTGGCGAGCGTTTTTCTGCCATATCATGCCCCGACTCTGGCTATCCTCTTTTCGCTTGCGCTCTACCACTGATGAGCGCAAGGGCGTCGTAAGATTCATGATAGGGCATTATACGCATAAAATGCCCCGGAAAGGACGCGATCATGCCTGATCTCTTGTTGGACGAAATTCTGGCGAACAATGAACAGTTTTTGCAAACCACCCGTCTCCCTCCCATCGGACACGCTCCGCGCAAACACCTGGCGGTTGTCACCTGCATGGACTGCCGCCTGCTGGAGATGTTCGAGCCTGCGCTGGGTCTGAAACGCGGCGATGCCGTTGAACTGCGCACGGCGGGCGCGACGATTTCGCAGCCTGAACGCGCGGGCGCGGCGAACGACCTGATCCGCTCACTGGCGGGCGCGATTTATTTACTCGGCGTGCGCAAAGTGCTGGTGATCGGGCATACCCAGTGTGGCCTCTCGCACATCGACCCGGTGACGCTGACCAGTTCGATGCAGGCGCTGGGCGTTGATCCGCAGCAATTGATCGAAAAAGAGAACCTGAACGGCCTGGAGAGCCTGATCGATTGGGTTGGCGCCTTTAATGACGTGCATCTCAACGTCAAAGAGGTCGTCCAGGTCATTCGCTCCAGTCCCTATCTGCCCAGAATCCCGATACACGGCCTGGTCATCGACATCAATACCGGTAAACTGGAAGTCGTCGACCGGGCGGAATAAGCTTTGTACGAATTACCTCTGGTCTGAAACGTCATGCGTCGTTGGCACATCACTCCTGATGAGGTTTTCTCTGGCCTCAGAATATACCATTGGCGAATGTCGCCAGTCGCTCCATTCGCCAATGGTATATCTTCAATGGGCAATATATGTACCAACCATGCCACCCATCATATGTTCGGTCACATGACAATGATAGAGCCAGGTACCCGGGTTGTCCTCGATATAATCAAACGTAAGCGTTGTTGAGGGGCCAAGAATCAGGGAGTCATCATAACGTCCGTTAAACATCCAGCGATGTCCATGGAGGTGGAAAACGTGGAAATCCGAGCCTAGCGCCATGATACGCCAGCGTACACGTTCGCCCACTTTCGCCTCAAAGGTGGGAGTATTCCCCAGAAAAGCTGCCCCATTGAAGCAATCAAAATCCTGGCTGAGCTGAGGGATATCGACCTCGTAGAGATCATGGAAACAGAGGATAAATTCGCGGTCAACCCTGGGCGTCTGGTCATCTGTAATCACGATCATCCCAAACAGCCCTAGCTCGGCTCCCAGTTCCATAATACCGTTTGAGGCATTCATTTCACTATCGTTGGAGGTACTGGTGCTGCCAGGGATGGTCGCGGGCATGGCATGATCATGATAGGGCCAGCTACCTACGGAGCTGGCGACTGCTGTCCATTCGTAAGTAAAACTTTCGCCCACCTTGAGCGAGGTGCCCGGTTTGGTAATATTCTGCGCCGTCCACGCCCCATCATTAGCAGGCGTATAGCGTACGCCATGGGGGTGGATACTGTGGCAAAAGTTGTAATGAGTGTCATTGTTGCGAAAATGAATACGAATGGTATCTCCCACTTTTGCTCGGATGATGGGGCCGGGAATGCCTGCGTTCGCGCCAATATCGTCGTTGCCGGACAAAGGATGACCCCAACCAGGGGTATACGCGCGATAGCCAACTGCCCAGTAGGATGTCTCATTGGGATGATAACGCATTCCCGACATGGCGTCCAGACCGCTGGCCACCAGATTGTGATAAAACGCATCAGCCTGTATCCAATACTCACGCAGGTTGCCGCTGGAACTGGAGGATGTTTGCGCATTAGCTGCATACGTTGTTTGTACGCCCGATAGGCCAGAAATGGTCGGTCCGCCCGCGCTGGACGCCGCCAGGGCTACCATTCCACTCGCCGCCAGAGCCAGAACGCCTGTCGCCGCAGTTGATCTGCTAAAGAAGCGACGGCGCGTTAAGCCTTTTTTTCTATTCGTTTTGAATGTTCTTTTCGCGGCGTTCACAGCAGCACCGGTCGAGATGAAGGTTTTTTCCGGTGCCGCAATTGGATTGGGAACAGAGGCAAGCGTGGGCAACTCGGGTGTGATAGACGTATGAGATACCTCTGATAGAGTTTCAGGAATTTCTGACGTAAGAGTTGCATCGCCTGCTGTAGATATTTCGGCTTCCTCCAGACTTCCAGATGTGTCTGGCGCTCCTGCGGGAATTTCACTTCCTGCCGACTCATTTAGAGATTGAGAGTCCACTTTACGCGT
>DASZXF010000731.1:0-4188 GCA_035546055.1 Ktedonobacteraceae bacterium | reverse complement strand
GGAACGGGAACTGGTCGAGCGGGTGCTGGAGCATCTGTCGGGCTACGAGAACTCGCGACCGGTGCGCATTGGCAACGGGGCGGTCAACCAGAAGCAACTGGATGTCTTCGGGGAGGTGCTCGATTGTCTGCATCAGTACCGGCGCCAGGGCTGTTTTGAGCGCTATGGAGAGAAGCTGGAAGGGCCGCTGTGGTATCTGATGCAGGTCATGGCCGAGCATGTCTGCCAGCACTGGCGAGATACCGACCGGGGGATCTGGGAAGTGCGCGATGGCAGTTTTACCCTCTACGCCCTCTCGGTGCTGGGCTTTACCGAGGAAGCCCACGCCTTTACTCACTGGCTGCAACGGCTCTCCTTCTCCGATGGGGAGGACTTGCAGATCATGTACGGTATTCGCGGGGAACGGGAACTGGTGGAGCGGGTGCTGGAGCATCTGTCGGGCTACGAGAACTCGCGACCGGTGCGCATTGGCAACGGGGCGGTCAACCAGAAGCAACTGGATGTCTTCGGGGAGGTGCTCGATTGTTTGCATCAGTACCGGCGCCAGGGCTGTTTTGAGCGCTATGGAGAGAAGCTGGAGGGGCCGCTGTGGTATCTGATGCAGGTCATGGCCGAGCATGTCTGCCAGCACTGGCAGGATACCGACCGGGGGATCTGGGAAGTGCGCGATGGCGAGCATCATTTTGTCTACTCCAAGGTCATGTGCTGGGTGGCGCTGGACCGGGTGATCCGAGCAGCGGAGCAAGAGCGATTAGAGGGCGATATAGAGCGCTGGCGCATTGTGCGTGACCTGATTCGTACAGATATCCTGACCAACGGCTATAGCACGCACCTGGGCGCTTTCACCCAGTATTACGGCGGGACAACCCTGGATGCCTCCTGTTTACTGCTGCCGCTGGTGGGCTTTATCCCGCCGAGCGATCCGCGTATGCGTTCGACGGTGGACCGGGTGCTGGAGCAGTTGACCGATGAGCGGGGCTTTGTCTATCGCTACAATGGGGAAGATGGACTGGAGGGAGGCGAGGGAACCTTTTCGTTATGCTCGTTCTGGCTGGTGGACAACCTGGCCATGCAGGGGAGGGTGGATGAGGCGCGGGCGCTGTTTGAGCGGCTGGTGAGTTACGCGGGACGCCTGGGACTCTTTTCCGAAGAGATCGACGGAGAAGAGGGGCGGGCGCTGGGCAATTATCCCCAGGCCTTTACCCATATCGCATTAATCAACAGCGCTTACAATATAGGACGCGCCGAGCGGCGTAAAATGGAGCAGCACACTGACTCAACGATTGCTGCTATCAAGTTCATCAAAGCATGATCCGAGAAAGAGAAAGCAGGCCGGCTTGCGTACCTTTTCATAGGCTAGCAAGCCGGCCTGCTTTTGCATGTCCTGCCAGTTAGTTGAGCCACTCCCCAGGGGCATTGCTACGGATGCGCACGCCGCCTTCGCGATTTTTAATCACTTTGGCATCGTCAGCCATGCGCTGACGTAGCTGCGACATCGACATGCGCTGCCAGTACGCAGCAGGGAAGAGGCCAATGGCCAGAGCCAGCGTGGCACCGATCTCAGAGCGATTGAAAGGCAGCCCTGAGGGAAGCGCGAGCGGAACATGGGTCAGCACACCAATGCGCAGGAGCAGGACGAAAATAAAGATGGCTAGCTCAATCAGGCTGGCCGCGCAAAACGAAAGCAGCACAATGGGGCGCCTCTTGCGTGAGACAATAGCCAGGGCCAGATTGAGGAGAAACAGAAAAGCCGCTACAAAGAGTACAACTACCATGAGCGTACTCGTCAGCGCTTGAAAGGTAGACGAGCTGGCCGCGCTAGACGCGGCGAGAAAAGCAATAGTCAATGATACCTCCACCAGCAGGCCCGCGATGGGCCAGACAGCCAAAGATTTACGAGTACGTTAGCAGAAGATTAGAGAAAGCAACTTCAGAACCATTCAGGTTGACCAGCATCCCGACGCTGCCGCTGGTGAAAGAGTGATCCTTCCAGGTACCAACCTGTTTGTTATTGACGATAAAAGTAAACATTGTGCCGGTGGCGATGACTTTCACCATATTTATGTGCGACGCGCCGCTGCCCTGTTTAAATTCCTTGCCAAATTTTTTGCTCCAGAGCTGTTTCCAGGGGTCCGAGGAGCCTTTGCTATTGTCGTATTTCCAGAACTGATATTGCCCGCCGGAGTTATTGAGAATCTCAAAAGCGTAAAATTTGTCCACCTGCGCCTTGCCAGGGACATTTTGCACGGTAGCGTAGAGTATCATGCCAAACAGGTTATTGGTGGCCGTTTGATCTCCCTTAATCTGTTCCATGGTCAGGGTATAGGTAAATGGTCCGTTGACGGTCTTGCCAGGGATCAGCACAGGTGCGCTTTTCTTATCGTCGTGGTTGGCGATGTGGTAGGCGTTATCCTTAAAAGCGCAGTTGTACCAGCCCTGCGAGCCAACAGGCAATTGATTGGTATTCTGATTCAGCGGATCTGAGAGAATGATATTCGCGCTGGCCGTCGCGCTGGCCTGGGCGGTTGCACTGGCCTGTAAGTTGGGTGTGACCCGGGCTTTTGGTGTTGTGCCGGCCTGACCACTTTGCCCGCGCGTAGCCAGGAAAACTCCCGAACCTGCGGCCACAACTACAATAGCCAGGATCAGGCTGATGATCTTCATTCTGGTGCTGAAGCGTCTGGAAGGCGCTGGCGCTGGCGGTTCCTCTGGCTGCAGGGGCAGATAGCCGGTCATAAAACGGCCCGGCTGGCCCGCGATAGGCACCTGGACGATTTTGACTGACTCCGTGAGCTTGATTGTTCCTGTCCCGTCACCATTGGCCGGCAATTGAGCCAGCATGCTGAGCATACCTGTGGGACTGGCGGCCTGCTGTGCGGCAAATTGCCCTAATTCTTCGGTATTGCCGGCGGGCGTGTTGACCAGTTGAAGAGCGCCCCCGCCTGTTGAACCATTAGCAAAGCTCTGACCCTGTTCCTGTCCTATGCCCTGTGGGTTGGCCATGCTTAAAAGGCCTGTGCGTTTATTACCGTCCGCCAAGGCCTGCGCCGACGCAAATGCTGCTGGTGGAAATTCTTCCTGCATTGGTGGCAGGGCACGCGTGGTCAGCGGTCCAGGCTCGCTAATTTCGCTGGGAAATTGCACCTGCGGAACTGGATTGGTGGGCTGCTCGTCCGCCGAAAGCTGAGCTGGAGCAAATTGCGCCAGGGTGATCTCATCGCCGGCATTGGCCCTGGCGAGCGTCGTTCTCTCGCCGGCTGGCTCAGGCTGGACCGGTGTGACAGGCACAGAGGCCACAGGCGCAACGGAGGGAGCAGCTACCTGTGAACGCCACTTGGGATCAAAAAGCCCTCCTGTGCGGGGGGCTGCGGTCGGCTCCGTTCTGGCAGTGCCGGCCAGCTCGCCCAGGAGATGCAGCGCGTGGGTGGGCTTACTCGTCGTCGCTGGCTGCGCTGCTTCGAGAGCCAGGCGAAATGCGCTGGCCAGGTCGCGAGCGTGTACATAGCGGTCGGCTGGACGCTTGGCCAGGGCGCGCAGGATAACCTGTTCAGCCGCCTGCGGCAGATCTGAGCGCAGGCTTGTTGGCGCTGGAGGAGCCACTTTCACATGCATCATGGCCACTTCGCCGAGCGAGCTACCCTGAAAAGGTGGTTTGCCCGTCACCATCTGGTATAAAACTGCTCCCAGTGCGTAAATATCGGCGCGCTGATCCACGGCCTGGCTGAGTACGTATTCCGGGGCGATGGTATTCAACATGCCCGGAACAGCCCGGCGTGTGCTGGCAAAGTTCTGCTCAATGGTCAGGCTGGCCAGCCCGAAGTCGTTTATCCACAGATCTCCTGTCGGCGTCAGTAAAATGTTGCTGGCTTTAACATCTCCATGCTGAATACCGCGAGCGTGGGCGTAGTCCAGAGCGTCTGCCAGTTGCTCTAGGTAATGCTGGATCTGTACGAATGACAGTGGTTGTGAGCGCGCAAAAAGAGTTTCCAGACTCTCTCCGGCGATATAAGGCATGACCAGATAGGCCAGTTGCTCATGTCGGCCATGGTCCAGAACAGTCAGAATGTGAGGATGATCGAGAGATGCATTGCGAGCAATGATTTCTTCCAGACGCCGCAAAAAGGTCTTGTTGTCGGCCTCGGCCAGTGGTGAAGCTGGTAAAAAGACTTTCACCGCTACCTGGCGATC
>DASZXF010000730.1:0-3652 GCA_035546055.1 Ktedonobacteraceae bacterium | reverse complement strand
CATCCTATGGATGACTCCGGCATATTGCTCTGGATGACCGATTTTTCAGCGGGGTGCCGAAAACGTGGATGATTTGGATGATTGGAAGATTTTGGCCCTGGATCGGCCTGGAGAGCGGCATGAGAGAATCATCCAAAAAATAGAGCCCGTGGATGATTCGGATGATTCGGGGAACAGCAGTTCCTTCTGGCCGAAATATGGAAGAATTGGAAGATTCGCTCGTGCCGCTCTCCAGGCCGCTCCAGGGCCAAAATCTTCCAATCTTCCATATCTTCCACGTTTTGGCAAAAAGGAGACTGGTGTTCCCAACGGGGTCAACATTGGGGAGGACTCATGCTGCGCCTTAGCCGGCATACAGGTACAATTCGCCTGGCTGCAAGAGATGACAGCGTTGCCAGGGGGCGCGCCGGTCGATCTCGTCGAATAACAGGCCGGGATTGACGCGGTTGCTCTCAAAGAGGTCGTTGTGGATGCCGATCAGCACTCCCGCGTTGATGGCAACCGCCAGCTCGACGGCTTCGCGCGGCCAGAGATTGCCGACGATCTCCCGCCGCTCGCGGAAGAAGTCGCGTCCGTTGATCGGCAGGAGGGCCAGGTCGATCCGCTGGCCGGCGAGCGCGGCCAGAATCTCCGGGATGAGGATGGTGTCGCCGGCATGATAGAGGGTTACGCCATTGCATTCGATGAGAAAGCCCATCCAGCGAGAATGGCCTGCCCTGTCCACTTCGTAGGCGTAGTGGGCGGCGGGAATGGCGGTGTAGGTCAGCGCTCCCTGCGTGATGCGCTCGCCCAGGCGCGGCACGACGATACGTGTAGAGGCGACTCCGGCCTGGAGCGCGATCTCGCGGCCCTGCGGGGATGTCACCAGGGTGGCCTGCGGCGAGGCGGCCAGCAGTGGACCGAGCGTGGCGCCATCGGCGTGGTCTGCGTGCTCATGGGTCGCGAAGACCACGTTCGCGTGTTGAATGGTCGCGGGGTTCATCGGCAGGGCGAAACGCCGCGCTGGTCCGCCGCTCTCCGCAATCGCGTCCGAAAGATAGGGGTCAATATAGGCGATGGTCTCGCCTCCTTTGATGGCAAAGCCCGCCTGGCCGAGCGACCAGAGCGCCAGTTGTCCCATGGGCACGATCAGCCGTTGGATCTGGGCGTTCAGGTCTCTATCAAATGCATGGGTCATGGTATCGTCCTTTCATCGGGAAAAAGTGTCAGAGCAACGCTGGCGGGCCGGATCAGACCACCGCGTACCTGCAGTCTACAGCGTAGCACATTGGAGCGCCTGCTGTGGGCGTCCGCAAGTCGTGGCGAGTCGATCCAGGCCTGGCTCTGTTAGTCATTCCCTCGTGGTCCGATGTAAGCCATGGTTTTCTCCATGCCGGGACGCTCTTTTCCCGCGCTACTGCTTGAAGTACGCGCTGACTGCGCCGGCCACTTCCTGGGGATTTCCTTCATTGATGCCGAAGTGGCCGAGGGCCGGGAAGACTTTGCTTGCGGATTGTGGGAAGACCGCCACAAGCTGCTGCATACCTTGTGAGGTCGGGCCTTTGCCGCCATACATGAGCAGAACTTTCGCGGATATTTCCCGGTAGTTTGCATAACTGTTGTCAAGGCGAACTACCTCCTTGTGTTCGCGCAGATTTTGTTGGAGGAGGCTCAGCTTCAACTGCAATCGATGGGAACCCATGAACAGCGGAAGCATCAGCTTCAAGAGCCATGACGGCGTTTTCCCGGAGTTTTGAGGATTAAAGGCCTTGATGAACTCGATAAAAGCATCCATCTTTTTCCCCTCCGCCAGCATCTTCTCGTAGACGGGTATCCATTCTGCCGGAATGGAACCGTCGATGGAGACGCCCGGTTCGTAGACGGCTATGCTGGTGAAAGCGTTGCTATGGCGAGCAACTTCCAGGGCGACGAGTCCGCCGAAACTGTGGCCGACGAGAAGGGACGCGCCGGTTTTGCGCTGCAAGGCCTGCACATCCTCGCACTCCTTCCTTATGCTGTAATCGTTGCCCTGGGGACCGCTCAGGCCGCGCCCGCGCCGCTCGATAGTATAGACAGTGAAGTTCTCGGCCAGCGCGCGGGCGAAGGCGGCATAGTCGCTGGCCAGCGAGAGTGCGCCGGGTATAACAATCACGGCTGGTCCGCTGCCCAGGCTCAGATAGCTAATCGTGGTTCCGTCAGCGGACTGCACGGTGCTGGTGGCATTAGTAGTAGCATGTGTGCTATGTTTAGACATGGTTATTGCTCCTTCTTGTGCAAAAATCATTTGATAGAGATGTTTTCGTTTTATTGTCCGCAGTATAGCTGACCAGGGAGGAGGCGCGCGCCGCCCGACCGGGTGGTTGTCAGGGTGGTTAGGTGGCCTGGTGGCCCTGGGGACCGCTGCTGTGCTCGCCGCAAAGGAGGAGAACCGAGAGGCGCTTGTTACAACAAGCACAGCCGTCTGGCGGTTGCGCTTGCTTCGACGCGATTGGTGACATCGAGCTTGCGGTAGAGGTTTTTGACATGACCTTTGACGGTGTTGATGGAGATGATGAGTTCCTGCGCGATTTCGGGATTTGTGCGTCCGGCGATAAGCAGGGCAAGGACGCGCTGTTCCTGGACGGAAAGCGGTTCGGGCAAGGTATCCGGGGGAGTGATCGAGGAAGCAAAGGGGTGGGCGCAGGCATGGAGGATACGCTGAACATAGGCCCGCAGAGATTTCTCAGTCAGGGAGGGCAGAAGTTCGCGCAGGAGAACGGTCATGTTCTCGCCTTCGTCGAGGAAGAGACGCAGCAGGCCTTCGCTCTGTGTCTGCGCGAGGACATGCGTGAGGTGCTGGTAACTCTCTGCCTCCTGTTTGAGGGAAGCATGGGCAAGCACCATGAGCAGTTGAATTTCCAGCGCCCTCAGCACATGCTGATCCTCTTGAGCATATGTGAGGAGCTGTGTGAGCTGGGATAGAGCGGCTTTCGCCTCGCCTCTGGCCAGGAGCAGGCGCGCGGCGAGCAGACGGATTGACTGTTGTTGCAGCGGAGTGCAATCCTCTTCCAGGTGGGTGAGCGCGCCAAGCGTCTGTTCTGCCGCCTGGAGATGGTTGTCATGGATCTGCGCGCGTGTTTGCCAGAGGAGAACATCGGGAATGAGCTGGCGCGTGTGGGATGCGGCATGCAGATGGACCAGGAGCGCGTCGAGCGCGGACCGGGCCTCGAACGTTTTTCCACGCGCGCGCAGGATCAGGAGTCGCAGGAGTTCTATCTGCGTGAGTCCAGCCTCTTCACCGAGGGGGAAAGAACCCTGGAGAGCATAGTCAGAGGTCTCGCGGATCAGTTGCTCCGCCCTGTCAAGCTCGTTCCACGCGTAGGCCAGGCGGATATATCCGCAGGCGAGTTGCGTGCGGAACAACTTTTCGCCGGCCTCATCTGGCCAGGAGGGCTCAGCCAGGGCTTGTCGATAATAGGCATCTGCCCGGTGCAGTTCGCCCATTTCGAGAGAGACATCGCCCAGCATATGTCCGATGACGCGGGTGAAGACCCGATCTTTGACATGCAGGCTGAGGGTATAGCCTGCCAGAAGAGACTGGTGGGCGCGGGCGAAGGCGCCGGTCTGCCTGGCCTCCGTACCCAGCGTGATGAAGCAGCCGCAATGCCATTCGATCCACTCGGGGGGCCGCTGT
>DASZXF010000729.1:0-4469 GCA_035546055.1 Ktedonobacteraceae bacterium | reverse complement strand
GACCCTGGCCGCGCAACAGCTCGAAGCCGCCCGCGCCGACCTCGAATTGACGGATGGGCAGATCCGCGTGCGCGGCGTGCCGACCCGCTCGATCACGCTCGGCGAACTGGCCGCCCTGGTCGAAAAGCAACCCGACCTCATCGAACACGAAGCCCCCAATCCGGTCAACGGCGCGCCTATCGAGGGTCTGGCCGCCTGGCGCGACTTCAATCCCGCGAACTCAACCTACTGCTCTGGCGCGCACATGGCCGTGGTTGAGATTGATAGCGAAACCGGTGAGCTGCGCGTGCTGCGCTACATCGCCGTCGACGATAGCGGAAATGTGCTCAATCACTCCCTGGCCGATGCGCAGGTTCACGGAGCACTGGCCCAGGGCATCGGCCAGGCGCTTTACGAAGAGACCATCTACAACCAGGATGGGCAATTGCTCTCCAGCACGCTCATGGACTACACCATGCCTATCGCCAGTCAGCTCCCCGCCTTTGAGACGGCCTTTGTCGAAACGCCCACGCCCATTAATCCGCTCGGCATTAAAGGCATCGGCGAAAGCGGCACCACTGGCGGACCACCGGCCATTGTCAACGCCGCCCTCGACGCCCTGGCGCCGCTGGGCATTCGCGTGCTCGATATGCCGCTCAAGCCGGAGAAAATCTGGAGTAAAATCGCCGCCGTGCGCGCCGGCCAGCCCCCGGAAGTCGATCCAGAGGTGCCCGCCATCTTCAGTACCCTGCAAGCCAATCAGGAAGGCGGCACATCCACCTTCGCCTGAGCGCCTTTTGCCAGAAAGGACGGCGCAACTTCCTTCGCTGCCCAATCCGAACCTGGGCGACGCCTGTTCGCGAAGCGAAGCGAAAAAGCGTCACCCCGGTTCGGATTGGGCAGTTCATTCGTTATAACCGCTCTCTTTTGCCCTGAAAAGAAGCATATATAGGCAGGCAAGCTTATCCAATGATAGAGCAGGCCGGCAAAAAAGATGTGATTTCGTTGCTGAAATCAGGGAAGAATGAGGTAGCATGAGTCCATTATTTCGTCGTGGGACTGATCTTGCCCGGTCGGAACGCGGGCCGCTTCTTCCCACATCTCAGCAGCGAGCTGGAAGTGGTGGAGAAGCTGTCAGAACAGCAGGTCAACGACTGGCTGACCAGAATCGTCGCCGCCGTTCAGGGGCGATAAGCGCGTTTCACCCCTGGCCCTGGCCCTTTGAGTACATGCCAGTGGGATCGACCTCTGTACGGATGGTGTGAAGTTCCCGGGCGGTCGGCGCGGGCGTGGTGGTCAGATTTTCGACGCGCTTGAGGGGCCAGGCCACGGCGGCTTCTACTTCCTCCAGGGTTACACCGGGATGCAGGGAGATGAGCTGCATTTCGTGCGTGGAATTGTTGAAGTCGAAAAGCGCCTTGTCGGTGATCACCAGTTGCGGACCCTGGCCGGGGATACCCAGGCGTCGGCGGGCGTCTCCTCCGTCCAGGTAGCCGGGTGAGGTCATGAAGTCGAGCTTCTCCACAAAAGCCCGCCGTTTGAGGTACATGATATAGAGCACACGCCGGGCATTGAGGGCGATTTCGCAGGCGCCTCCGCTGCCTGGCAGACGCGTTTTGGGCTGGCGATACTCGCCGATGACGGTGGTGTTGAGGTTGCCAAAGCGGTCGATTTGCGCCCCGCCGAGCAGGGCAGCTTCGACCAATCCCCGCTGCAAGTACAATCCAAACAGGTCAGCCATCGGCACGACCGCTGTTGCGCCGGTGACCAGGGTGGGATCGCCGATAGACAACGGCAGGCGGGCAGGCTGCGCGCCATAGACGCCAGACTCATAGATCAGTTCGAGTTCCGGCGCGACTGTGCGGCGGGCCAGGTTGCAGGCGATGTTGGGCAGCCCCACGCCTACGAAGACTCCACGCGCGCCGGCCAGGGCGCGGGCCGCCGTGACGATCATCATTTCAGCCGGCGAATAAGAGAGAGCGGTTTGACTCATCGGTATTCTCCATATTCTATGGCCGCCGCCGGGGCAGAGCCGGGCTTGATGCGCGCCAGCGTCGCTGCGTCCAGTTTGCGAACATAGGCGGCTACATCGGGTACACCGTACACCCACTCGTCCAGCCAGTCCTGCACGCGCTGGTGGTCACGCGAAATCTTGTCCCATGCCAGGTAGAAGCTGTTATCGCGGTCGTAGTAGCCCTGCACGTAGGAGGGATGCGCGCCCAGAGGGGCGTGAACTACCGCGTCCACGATCAGACCGGGGATCAGCGTGCGATTGGGATCGGAGCGAATGACGGCCTCGTCCACGATCTCTTCGACAACCACTATGACCTTGCGCGCCGCGAAGGCCGCCTCTTTCTGTACACCGAGCAGTCCCCAGAGCTGGGTATTGCCCTGGCGGTCCGCGCGTTGAGCATGAATGATGGCCAGGTCGGGATGCAGCGGCGGCACGACCGCGATTGGTCCATCCCCATAGGGACTCTCGACAAACCTGATCTGCTCGTTGACCGTGGGCAGATCGGAGCCGAGATAGCTGCGCAGGGGATAAAAGGGCAGGTTCGCGGCGCCCGCCTGGTAGCGGCAGACCATGCCGTAGTGGGAATACTCCTCTATGGCCAGCGGACCCGGAATGCCCTCCTCGACGGCGCGGCGCAGGCAGTGCAGCGAGCCGACACCGGGATTGCCCAGGTAGCTGAAAATCAGCCTGCTCGCCACGCCAGCCGCGATCATCTGATCGTAAATCAGGTCGGGCGTCATGCGAATTAAGGTCAGATCGCGCCGTTGCTGACGAATAATCTCGTGTCCGGCGGCAAAGCAAATAAACGAGGTAAAGCCCTCAATTGCCACCGACATCCCATCATGCACATACGCGGCAATCGCATCGCGCATGGAAAGGCGTTTATCGCTCATCTCTTCCTCCAATCGCGGCTCACCAGTTCTCCGCGTGCCACGGTCAGCCAGGAGTTCGCGCGCACGCAGATCCGCGCTGGCGCATGGCAACGGCTCTGGCGCTCTCCGTAGCGGCTGTCCGCTCAATGGCGAGATAGTTCGCGGACCTGCAAGCAAGTGTACCCCGAACGCGCTTGATCTGTCCAATACAAATTCTTGCGTCTGTTATTCAACGTTTATATAATAATGAACATGGACAACCAGATTGACCTGCGCCGGCTCTACTATTTTGTCGTGGTGGCCGAGGAACTGCACTTTACCCGCGCGGCTGAGCGCCTGCATATCGCTCAGCCACCGCTCAGCTACCATATTCAGCAGCTTGAGCTTGAGCTGGGAGTGCAGTTGTTCGCGCGCACGCGCCACCAGGTACGCCTGACTGATGCCGGGCGCACACTTTTGAGTGAGGCCTATCGCCTCTTTGGCCAGGTCGAGCAGATGGTGCGCACTGTCCGGCGCGTGGGCCATGGCGAGGTGGGCCTGCTCACCCTGGGCTTTGTGCCTTCCGCCTCCAATACCACCCTGCCATCCATCCTGCGCATCTTCCGCCAGCGCTTTCCCGAAGTTCACCTGATGCTCAAGGAGCTGAATCCTGATCAGTTGATGCGCGGCCTTGAAGAACAGCGGCTTGACGCGGGTTTTCTCTATCTGCCCTGCGAGAGCAGTCTGCTGGAAACGCGCGCCGTCGCCCGCGAACCCCTCATCGCGGTCCTGCCGGAAAAACACCCCCTGGCCACACGCGAGGATCTCGCCTTGAGCGAACTCAGAGAAGAATGGTTCGTGCTGCCACCGCGTTACGCCGCCGTGCCCGGTCTGCTCTCGCACATCATGGAAGCCTGTCTCAAGGCTGGCTTTGTGCCCAGAATCGCGCAGGAAGCCTGGCTCATGCAGACCATCATCGGCCTGGTCGCCGCCAACATGGGAGTCGCGCTCGTCCCCGCCTCGGTACAGCACCAGCACCGCGATGGTGTGGTTTACAAATCCCTGCAAGACGCCCCGACCTGCGTCGAAATGGGCATGCTCTGGCGACGTGATGAACTGCATCCCACCCTGCGTCTCTTCCTGAGTCTCGTCGAAGAGATCGCCGCACATGGCCAGCCCTCCGCCACCTCATCCTCGTAAACGCCTTCCCCCGTAACCTCTGCACACGAGCTTCATAATCCCCCTCCTCGAAATACTCGTAATGTTACAGCAGACCGCTTCTGCTCTTTCCCACCTTGATTGAGGAATGAAACGATGGCTTGAATGGCATAGATAGCAGTCCACTTCCATTTTTGCGATATTACAGGGTATTCAGGTAGCAGGGTTATTGCTCAATTTACCCGGCAGAAGACGGCTTTCAGGTAGGCCGTTTCTGGCATGGCGAGGTGAATGGGATGGTCAACGCCATGGGTGAATGATTCGAGCAGTTGCACGGAGCGGCCCAGGCGTTGCGAACTTTGAGCCAGGATGCCGAGCAGATCGTCCATGCCGACCACGCCGGAGCAGGAGCAACTGAGGAGAATCCCGCCCGGACGCAGCACCTGCATACCGAGCAGATTGAGACG
>DASZXF010000728.1:0-4994 GCA_035546055.1 Ktedonobacteraceae bacterium | reverse complement strand
TCAACATCACCAGAAGCAATAGAAGCAGAACCTCCGAAAGTGGACCGCTTCAGCGAGTTTTCGTAGAGATGGGAACACCTTCGATTTCGTTGGGAAGGTCGTGGTTGGCTCCTCGCCAGGCATAAAACGGGTGAAATGAGCAGAGGGGAAGAGAAAAACCTGCCCCTGGCAGGGGGGCATTTTTGCCAACGCCAGCGGGCGTGCTATACTATATGGCGTAGAGCACTTTGGAGGAATTGCTGCATTTGACGGTCAGAAAGGGAGGTGCGCCATCGGTCAGATTCTACATGTGAACGTTCCGACGCCGGCAGGTCATCTGGAAGGTATTCTCAAACCCGAAGAGGAGGGGGTGCGTCCGCGCTACGCGGCGCTGGTCTGCCATCCTCATCCATTGGGAGGCGGAACAATGCATAACAAGGTCGTCTTTAAGGTGGCTCAGGTTTTGCAAACGCTGGGCATGCCCACCCTGCGCTTCAATTTTCGCGGGGTAGGCCACAGCATCGGCGTTTACGATGAGGGACGCGGCGAGATGGACGATGTGCGCTATGGCCTGGAATTTCTCAGCCATCGCTATCCGGGTTTGCCGGTGGTGCTGGCGGGCTTTTCCTTCGGCGCCTGGGTTGGTCTGCGCGTGGCCTGCGCGGACGACCGTGTGCAGGCCATGATCGGCCTGGGCACGCCGGCGCGCATGTTTGGCAGCGAACACCTGGAAGATTGTCATAAACCCAAGCTGTTTATTCACGGCACGAATGACGAACTGGCGCCCTTTAACCAGACAAATCGCTGGTTTGAGCGCGTGCCGGCGCCCAAAAGCATGATACCGGTCATGGGCGCGGACCACTTCTTTCAGGATCGCCTGGAGGATGTCCAGGCCATGATTTCCAGCTTTGTGGGTAACACACTGTATCAGCGCAAGGCGTAAGTGAACCAGCCTTACAATTTCTCCAGTCTGGCGAAATCCATGCTCAGGCGCTTTTTCCCATGCTTGCCCTGGAATTGCACCTCGACAAATTCGGTCTGCTGCTCCATCTCGCTTTTGAGGACAATCCCTTCACCAAAGACGGTGTGACGCACACGCTCGCCCGGGTGATACTGCTGCACACCTGAGCGCGCGGGCTGCGCGGCAGAGGGCAGCGTTCTGGGCGGCAACGCCGGCTTTTTCTCGCTGACGTTGCTGTTGTAAGTCAGCGGCCTGGCGGGCGCTCTGGGCGGCGTCTGCGGACGCGAGTTCCACTGCGGAGCAGAGGGCCGACCCGAGCCGTAAACCCGTCCGCCTTCTCCGCGTGAATAAATGTCCTGGTTATAATCCTCGTCCCAGTTCGTACGCCGTCCGGCGCTGCCGGAACCCATACGGGACGTATAGTGACCGGAGATCAGTTCTGATGGGATATCGTCCAGAAAACGCGAGGGCAGCGTGGCCTGCGTTTCACCGAAAAATGAGCGCCGTTTGGCTCGCACCAGATAGAGCCGGCGCATGGCCCGCGTAAAGCCGACATAGGCCAGGCGGCGCTCCTCCTCCAGTTGCTCCGGCTTGTCCACCGAGCGCGAATGTGGCAGCGAACCCTCGTCCATGCCCACGATAAAGACTATCGGATACTCCAGACCCTTGGCGGCGTGCAGGGTAATCAGCGTCACCGCGTCCTTATTTTCCTCCTGCACCAGCGTCCCGTTTTCGCCAGTCTGAGTGGTGTCCGCGCCCCCGACCAGGGCCACATTCTCCAGAAAAAGCTCCAGGGCGATAGGCGTCTCAATCTCCGAGTAGTCGTTGGCCATGCGGCGCAGTTCCAGCACGTTGCTCCAGCGCTCCTCACCCTCCGGCGTTTCGCGCAGATCGGGACCGTAACCGCTGCGTTCGGCGATGCGATCAAGCAATTCTGGCAAACGCAGTTCTTCCAGCGAGGCGACAAAATCGGCCTGTAAAGCGGCGAAGGTCTGCAACGAGGTCTTCGCCGCCTTGCCCAGCGTGGGATGCTCGCTGATACGCTTGACCGCCTCAAGCAGCGAAATATGTTCCTCGCCGGCCCAGCGCTGGAGTTCACTCATGGTTTTGGGACCGACCTTGCGATTGGGCACATTGATAATGCGCTGCAAACTCAGGTCGTCCAGCGGATTGGCCAGCAGGCGCAGATAGGCCAGCATGTCCTTGATCTCTTTGCGCTCGTAGAACTTGCGGCTGCCAATCACGGTATAGGGCAGGTTGGCGCGCATGAATTGTTCTTCCAGAGCGCGGGACTGCGCGTTAGTGCGATACATCACCGCGATATCGCCGCGCCGCTCTACCTCGTTGCGCATCAGCAAACGCTGAATCTCGTGAGCGACCCACCAGCCCTCTTCCTCATCGTCGCGCGCCTCGTACAGGTTGATCTTCTCGCCATTGCCCAGCGCCGTCCACAACTGCTTGGGCTTGCGCAGACGGTTGCGCTGCACCACATTTTGCGCGGTATCGAGAATGTTCTGGGTTGAGCGATAATTCTGCTCCAGCAGGATCAGCTTGCGGCGGGGAAAATCCTCCTCGAAACGCAGCACATTCTCCGCGCTGGCCCCGCGCCAGGTATAGATCATCTGATCGTCATCGCCCACCACGCAGATATTGCCTGTCCCCTCGTGGCGCTCATCAGTACCATAGGCCAGCAGACGCACCAGCTTGTACTGCGGCAGATTACAATCCTGAAACTCATCCACGTGGATATACTGCCAGCGCTGCTGATAGCGCTTTAAAACCTCCGGCTCGGTACGCCAGAGTCGCTCGGTGATCATCAGCAGATCGTCAAAGTCCACCCCGTTATTCGCGCGCAATAAACGCTGATAGCGCTTGTAGACACGCGCCGCCACTTCTTCTATATATTTGGCCGCCTGCTCCGCCATCTGATCGGGATTTTGCATCTCGTTCTTGGCCCGCGAAATCAGACCCTGGATGGTCGCCAGGCGATACTGCTTCTCGTCCAGTTCCAGTTCCTTAATGGCCTGCTTGATCAGCGTGCCCTGGTCGTCAGTATCGAAAATCACAAACGAGCGGTTCAAGCCCAGGGGCGCCAGGTAATCGGCCTCGCTGCGCAGCACACGCGCGCAGATAGCGTGAAAGGTACCGATATACATTTCGCGCGCATCGTTCACGCCGACCAGGCGCTCCAGACGCTCGCGCATCTCCTTCGCCGCCTTATTGGTAAACGTCACCGCCAGAATACGCCAGGGTGATACCCCGCATTCGCGCACCAGATAAGCGATGCGGTGCGTAATCACACGCGTCTTCCCACTTCCCGGTCCGGCCAGAATCAGCACCGGCCCCTCAATTGTCGTCACGGCCTCGCGCTGCGGCTCGTTGAGGCCCGCCAGCAAATCTTGTGCTTCTGTCATGATGATTTTCCTGCTATGCTATGAAGTCTACTATCCTGTGACTCAGCCAGAATACTGCGAAGAAGAGCTGTTTCAGCGCGGGTAGAACCGATCCAGGCCGGCAACCGTTTCACGCCCAGACAACCAATCGACTTTACCGCCCATAGATTTCCCCCTTCTCTGTGAGGGCCAGAAGGACTCTGTTGCCACTCTTTTCCTCCAGGGAAGATTCTACCACAGTTGCCAGGAAGGGGTAAATGTTCATACACATATTGGGAGTTTGGGTTTGCTTTTACTTGCCTTTTCGCCAGATTTCCTGTATGCTCATCCCAGATTTCTATGTGCAGTTTTTCTGATGGAAGGGATGATACACTCATGGTTTTGAATGTATACAACGATAAAGATTTGACAATGCCAGAGCTGGCTGTGCAACTGGCATCTCACCTCACAGTCCACGATATTCCCACCGATGAACGCCCCCGCGAGCGCCTGCGCATGCACGGTCCCCAGGCGCTTGCCAATGCCGAACTGCTGGCGATTATCCTGCGCACAGGCACCGCGCGCGAGAATGTGCTGGAGCTATCCGCGAAACTGCTGGCCCGCTACGATGGACTGGGCGGTCTGCTCACGCTGGATTTTGCCACGCTCAGCAAAGTTCACGGCATCGGAGAGGCCAAGTGCTGCCAGATCAAGGCCGCGCTGGAACTGGGCAAGCGCCTGGGTATCCAGCAGCAGCAAACTGAAGAAAAATATCAGATCAAATCCCCCAAAGATGCCGCCAAGCTGGTCATGGTTGAAATGACCTATCTCGATCATGAAGAAATGCGCGTCCTGACCCTCGACAGCAAAAACAAGGTGGTGGAAAATATCAGCCTCTATCGCGGAACGGTCAACAGCTCGGTGCTGCGTATCGCGGAGATTTTTCGCCCGGCCATTCTGCGCAACTGTCCCTCTATTCTGGTCTGCCACAATCACCCCAGCGGAGATCCCGCGCCTTCACCCGATGATATTGAGACAACCAGGCAAATGATTCAGGCCAGCAAGGTGCTGGAAATCGAGGTGGTGGATCACCTGATCATTGGTAACCACAAATATGTCAGCCTGCGCGAAGAACTTCACTGGTGACCCCCTGCCAGCAGAGATCTGAGCCATTTCTACTCGTAATGCCTCCTGCTTTGACTGCTCGCCGCTGCGCGGCTGGTCTGTGTGGAGGGTAGCGGGCGGTCAGGCCGCGCCTGATCGCCCGCCACCTTCCACACAGACGGCCTGGCCTCATCGCTAACAGCATATGATTTTGCTTTTTAACTGGCAAGAATAGCCATAGCATTGACAATATTCGCTATATCCATTACAATTTCCATAGTATATTGCTAATTTTCACCAGATAAATGGCGTTTTTTACGCGCCAGGATTTTATGTAAAGGATTGGACGATGGATACTTCGCTCTCTTCATTGCCGGAAAGGCTGGTCCGGCGTCGCGGCAACTATGGATATGACGCGCCATATGTGCCGCTGACGTTAGCCATCATCGGCTGTGTATTAGTGCTGGCCGGGATAGTCCTCATCTGGCCGCTGCAATGGCCGATACCGGCGATTATCTGCCTGATATACGCGGCGTATATGTTTCTCTCTACAGCCAGCTATCTCTACACCACGCGCC
>DASZXF010000727.1:0-8142 GCA_035546055.1 Ktedonobacteraceae bacterium | reverse complement strand
TGTTTTAGAGGTCAGCCATGACGGCTCCCGTGTTGGCCGACGTGACCAGCGAGGCGTAGCGGCGCAGCCAGCGGCTCTTGACCATTTCTTTGGGCGATTTCACGTGCCGCAGGCGCTCCTCTATCTCCTCCGGGCTGAGTGCGACGTTCAGCGTGCGCTCCAGCAGGTCGATATGGATCATGTCGCCATCGCGCAGCGCGGCAATGGGACCACCTGCCGCAGCTTCCGGCGAGACGTGACCGATGCAGGCGCCGCGTGTACCACCGGAGAAACGGCCATCGGTAATCAGCGCGACCTTATCGCCCAGGCCCATGCCCATGATATTGGCCGTGGGGGCGAGCATCTCCTGCATACCAGGACCGCCGCGCGGCCCCTCGTAGCGGATCACCACCACATCGCCTTCCTTAACCTGGCGATTGAGAATACCGGCGCAGGCCTCTTCCATCGAATCGTAGATTTTGGCCGGGCCGACATGCTTCATCATCGCCGGGTCCACCGCCGCGACTTTGACCACGGCTCCATCAGGGGCCAGGTTGCCGAAGAGGATCGCCAGGCCGCCGCGCTCGCTGTGCGGATTGTCCAGGGGATGAATAACCTCCGGCTCCTTAATTGTCGCCTCGGCGATATTCTCGCCCAGGGTGCGCA
Organism: Ktedonobacteraceae bacterium; assembly: GCA_035546055.1. Lineage (GTDB taxonomy): Bacteria > Chloroflexota > Ktedonobacteria > Ktedonobacterales > Ktedonobacteraceae > Paraktedonobacter. Next base: position 7,497 of record DASZXF010000727.1, on the reverse strand, counting down.
GCGTCACAGTTGGACGGTCGAGGTAGAGCGTGCCGGGCTTCTTCGCCAGTTCGCTGAGAATGGCGCTGATGCCGCCGGCGCGATCCACGTCCTCCATGTGCCAGGAGCCGGCAGGGCTGACTTTGCACAGATGAGGTACGCGGGCCGCCACCTCGTTGATGCGCTCCAGGGAGTAGTCAATGCCGCCTTCGCGGGCCAGGGCCAGCGTGTGCAGGACGGTATTGGTCGAGCCGCCCATCGCCATATCCAGCGCGAAGGCATTGTCAATGCTCTCCTGGTTGACGATCTGGCGCGGGGTCAGATTGGCTTCGACCAGGCGCAAAATCTGCTCGCCGGCCCGCCGAGCCAGGTCTTTGCGTTCCTCAGAGGTCGCCAGGTAAGAGCCATTGCCCGGCAGAGCCAGGCCCAGCGCCTCCATCAGACAGTTCATCGAATTGGCCGTGAACATACCGGAGCAGGAGCCGCAGGTCGGGCAGGCCACCTGTTCAAGCTCGGTCAACTGGTGCTCGTTGATCTTGCCGGCCTGGTACGCGCCCACGCCCTCGAAGATGCTGATCAGGTCCACGCTGCGTCCATCGGCGGTCGTGCCCGCTTTCATCGGACCGCCGCTGACAAAGATCGTCGGGATATCCAGGCGCATCGCCGCCAGGAGCATGCCAGGCACGATCTTATCGCAGTTGGGGATACAGACCATGCCATCGAAGCGGTGCGCCTCAATCATCGTCTCCACGCAATCGGCGATCAGTTCGCGGCTGGGCAGCGAGTATTTCATGCCGATATGGCCCATGGCAATGCCGTCGTCCACCCCGATAGTGTTGAACTCGAAAGGTACCCCGCCAGCCGCGCGGATAGCCTCTTTGACCAGCTTGCCAAAGGCTTGCAGGTGAACATGGCCGGGCACGACATCCACATACGAATTGCACACAGCGATAAACGGTTTGGAGAAATCTTTCTCTCCTACCACGCCCGTGGCGCGTAGCAGGCCACGGTGCGGAGCGCGCTCGAAACCGAGCTTGATTTGATCTGAACGCATTTCCTTTTCCTCATACGTGTTTAAAATAGGGCCGGTCGTGGTGGGCTGTAAGGTTTTAATCTCTCCCACCTTGCGTAGCTCCCCACACCGGCCCCACCGCACATCCTACTCAATTCGACGCACGCGAGGCGCGTGGCGCCCTGCACATCCCCTTAAATCGCCGCCGGCGTCTCTTTGCTACTCTCGGCGATATAGATCAGATCGTCGTCGGTGGTCTGCTTCTTCTGATCGGCCAGCACAACAAAGCGGCGATACGCGGTTTTCAACTCATGCGCGCTCAGGTGGTGGCCCAGTTCGCGCAAACGCGCATCCAGGCCATGCCGCCCGGAATTTCTGGCCAGCACCAGTCTGCGGTCGCTCCAGCCCACCGATTGGGGCGTAATGAACTCGTAAGTCTGGCGATTTTTCAGCATGCCATCCTGGTGAATGCCCGCCTGGTGGACAAAGGCATTCGCGCCCACAATGGCCTTGTTGGGCTGTACAGGGATGCCCGTCAGACTACTGACCAGCTGACTGGCTCCAACAAACTCGCGTGTATCAATCTGGGGCAGCAGGTCGCCGAACTTATCGGGCCGCGAGTAGAGCGCCATCACCACTTCTTCCATCGCGGTATCGCCCGCGCGCTCGCCCAGACCATTGATTGTAACCTCGATCTGGCGTACCCCGGCGGCAATCGCGGCCAGTGTATTGGCCGTGGCCATGCCCAGGTCGTTGTGACAGTGCGCGCTCAGGGTAATATCTTCCACCCCTGGCACATGCTCGCGCACATGGCGAAACATCTCGCCGTACTCATTGGGCATCATATAGCCTACCGTATCGGGCAGGTCAATAACCGTCGCGCCCGCTCTGATGGCGGTTTCGCAAACCCGGCAGAGGTAATCTCGTTCTGTGCGGGTGGCATCTTCTGCGGAAAATTCGACGGTCGGGCAGAGTTTGCGCGCGTACTCTACCATCGCCTTGACACGTTGGAGCGCTTCTTCCTGGCTGAGATTGAGCTTGTATTTCAGGTGAATCTCCGAGGTGGGGAGAAAGACGTGAAGTACAGGACGCTCGGCCTCGCGCACCGCTTCCCAGGCCGCGTCAAGGTCGGGGAGAATGGCGCGGGCCAGAGCCGCGACCGCCGGACCGTGGACGTAGCGCGCGATTTCTTTCACCGCCGCCAGGTCGCTCGGCGAGGCCGCCGGGAAACCGGCTTCAATGACATCCACATTCAGACGCACTAATTGATCTGCCACCAGGAGCTTCTCTTCGGTAGTCATAGTTGCTCCGGGGGATTGTTCTCCATCGCGCAGAGTTGTGTCAAAAACTCGAATTACCGCAGCATTTGCCATGGTTGTGTCTCCTTTTGGGAAAGCCGGAACGCCGCCGTTGGCCCGCATTGCTCCCCTGATGGCGCGAGCGGCTCTCCTGGTCGATCAGGAGAGCCGCCCCGCTCTGTTAGTTCTTCTGCTCGATCTTCGCTGGCTTTTTCTCATCAGCGCTCTCTGAGTTGCTGATGACCGGGTTCAGCCAGGGCATCATCGCGCGCAGTTCTTTGCCGACCTTTTCAATCGGGTGCTCGGCGTTGCGGCGGCGCATGGCCTTGAAGCTGGCCTGACCCGCCTGGTTCTCCAGAATCCAGTTCTTGGCAAAGGTGCCATCCTGGATCTCGCGCAACACCTGGCGCATCTCGTTCTTCGCCCGCTCATCGATGATGCGCGGACCCGTCACGTAGTCGCCATATTCAGCCGTGTTGCTGATCGAATAGCGCATATAGCTCATGCCGCCCTGGTACATCAGGTCAACGATCAGCTTCATTTCGTGCATGCACTCGAAATAGGCCGACTCTGGCTCGTAACCGGCCTCGACCAGCGTCTCAAAGCCCGCGCGGATCAGCGCGGTCACGCCGCCGCAGAGCACGGCCTGCTCGCCGAAGAGGTCCGTCTCTGTCTCCTCGCGGAAGGTAGTTTGCAGGACACCCGCGCGAGCGGTGCCGATACCGCGAGCATAGGAGAGAGCCAGCGCGTGGGCGTTGCCGGTGGCGTCCTGGTGAACCGCGATCAGCGCGGGCGTGCCCACGCCCTCCTGGTAGGTGCGGCGTACCATGTGGCCGGGCGCCTTGGGCGCGATCATCGTCACATCGACATCAGCCGGGGGCACGATCTGGCCGAAGTGAATGCTAAAGCCGTGCGCCGTCATCAGCATTTTGCCGGGCGCCAGACCGGGGCGGATCTCGCGCTCAAAGACCGACTTGTGCAGCTCGTCAGGGATCAGAATCATAATCACATCAGCCTGCTCGGCGGCCTCGCCAGGAGTCAGAACCTGCAGACCTTCCGCCTCGGCTTTGGCGCGGCTCTTGCTGCCGGAAGGCAGGCCGATCACCACATTCACACCGCTATCGCGCAGATTCAGCGCGTGGGCATGACCCTGGCTGCCGTAGCCGATGATCGCCACGCGCTTACTCTGGATCAGTTCAAGATTCGCATCAGATTCATAAAATACTTGTGCCATTGTTCTCGTTATCTCCTGTGTGTTTTGTTGGAAGGGAGAGCCGTTATGCCGCGCTCTCTTCTGTACCTCTGGGCAGAGCCACGCTGCCAGTGCGCGCGATTTCGCGCACGCCGTAAGGTTGGAGGAGATTGACCAGTGCCTCCACCTGGGCGCTGCTGCCGGTCACTTCCAGCGTCAGGCTGGTCGTCGTGACATCGGCCACAAAAGCGCCATGCTGGCGAGCCAGTTCAATAATCTCATTGGCGCGCTGGGGATCGCTGGTGACTTTAATCAGAGCCAATTCCCGTTCCACCATCTGCCCGGAAGAGAGATTATGCACTTCCCGCACATCAATGACCTTGCGCAATTGTTCAACCAGTTGCCCGATAGCTACATCGGAGTCCATCGCCACCGCCGTGATGCGCGTCACATCGGTTTGCTCGCTATGGCTGATGGTCAGCGATTGCATATTCGCGCGGCGGCGGCGCAGCAGGCCCACCACGCGGTCGACCGCGCCCGGCTTTTCGTCGATCAAAATGACCAGAGTGTATGTACGCGCGGCTTCCACGGGCACGCTTGACTGGCCCGCTCGTTCCTCCGGCTCCGCTACTGCCTGTGTGCCCTGTGTCTCGCTTGTCATGTCCTCATTCTGCCTTTCAAAGGGAGTGTGTTGCTGTGCGGCGGGATGGGATCTGTACCAGCTCGCCGCTTTTCTCTGCCCTGTGCCGTCAGAAGCGGCGCGGGCAGCGAAAAGAGGGGGAGGATCATCCGGCATCCCGGGCAAAGGGCAGGCGCCCTTCACCCTGTTTTTGCCGGTTATTCCAGGATCATCTCGTTAATGGGCTTGCCCTGGGCCACCATCGGGTACACATTGCTGGTGGACTCAATCACGAAATCGATGATCACCGTACCCTCGGTCTCCATCGCCTCGTGGACCGCAGCTGCGACATCCTCGCGTTTGGTGATGCGCATACCTTTCAGGCCATAGGCATCGGCCAGCTTGATGTAGTCAGGCCCGGTCATGGGCGTCTCGGAATAGTTGTGGTTGTGGAAGAATTCCTGCCACTGGCGCACCATGCCCAGGTAGCCATTATTCATAATGGCGATTTTAAGCGTTATACCCTGCTGTTTGAGGGTGGCAAGTTCCTGGATGTTCATCTGGATACCGCCATCACCGGCTACCACCCAGACCGTCTCCTGGGGTAGACCCATCTTGACGCCCATAGCGGCAGGCAGCGCGAAGCCCATCGTACCGAGGCCGCCAGAAGTGATGTGGCTGTTCGGACGCGTCCAGGTATAGAAGCGCGCGGTCCACATCTGATGCTGGCCCACATCGGTCACGATGATGGCCTCACCTTTGGTCTCGCTGCGAATCGCCTCCAGAATGCCGGTCGGATCGGGGAGTTCCTCATTGTGCAGCAGTTTGCCGCGCTCATTAGCGGCCTTCTCCCAGGTGCGAATCTCCTGGAGCCAGGCCTGGTGCTCGCCCTGCGGCACCGCCTCGGTCAGCGCGGCCAGCGCCTCCTTCGCGTCCGCCACAATCGGCACGGCGGCGCGTTTGACCTTGTGCATCTCCGCCGGATCGATGTCGATGTGGATAATCTGAGCATGAGGCGCAAAGCCAGAAACTTTCCCGGTCACGCGATCATCGAAGCGCATACCCACCGCGATCAGCAGATCCGACGCGCTGATCGCATTGTTGACATGCGCGGGACCATGCATACCCGGCATACCAATCACCAGCGGATGCGTCTCAGGAATCGCGCTCAGACCAAGCAGCGTCGTAACCACAGGAATACCGCTCTTGTCGGCGAAAGCCTGGAGTTCCTGGTACGCCTGGGAGAGCACCACGCCATGGCCGGCCAGCACCAGCGGGCGCCGGGCCTGCTGGATCAGTTTGACCGCGCTGGCAATGCTCTCGGCCTCGACTTCCGGTTTGCGGGTCGCGCGATAGTGCTCAAACGAATTGACCGAAGCAGCGGGGCGATAGAGTGTTTTAGCGAACTGAATATCTTTCGGAATATCGACCAGCACCGGACCAGGGCGACCACCCTGAGCCAGGCGGAAGGCCTCATGGATAATATCTGCCAGATCTTCTACGCGTTCAACAATAAAATTATGTTTGGTAATGGGCTGAGTAATACCCAGAATATCGGTCTCCTGGAAGCCATCGCGTCCGACCAGCGACCACGCCACCTGGCCCGTAATCGCCACCACCGGGATCGAATCCATGAAAGCTGTGGCCAGGCCAGTCACCAGATTCGTCGCGCCGGGGCCGCTGGTCGCCACACACACGCCCACCTTGCCGGTCGCGCGAGCATAGCCATCAGCCGCGTGAGCCGCCGCCTGCTCATGGCGCACCAGGACATGCTTGAGCGTCGGATACGAGGTCAGCGAGTCATAAAAAGGCATAATCGTGCCACCGGGGTAGCCGTAGAGCAACTCAACGCCTTCGCGCACCAGCGCTTCACAAAGAATCTCACTACCAGCCAGTTCGCGAGCTTCCTCGTTCTCAGGAGAACGGGTTGTCTGAGTCGTCTGCTTTGTCCCTGTGGTCTGGGTCATTGGTACAGCTACCTGCATAAGAACTCCTTACTTACGATCAGTAATGCATAAGAACAATAAAAAAAACGAGAGCCACCCGCTGTAGGGAGGTCCTCGTCAGGTACCTGCTCTGGATAGGTCGCGCCGTTGCTTCCTTTTAGTCTCCCATCGTCGTCCCGGGGGCTAGCCCCTGAATAAGCCCTACCAGGCTCCACACGGACCCGGTAAGGCCGCTAAGGCTAAGCAGCCCGCCAAGGGCGAGTAGACCGATGAGGGTGACAAGGAGGAGGTTGCCAAGGGCAATGAGCAGGACAAATAAAGAAACCGACGCTGACACGCCGGTTTGGATGAGGTAGATGCTGATGGCAGCGCTTGCGGTAGCCCACATACCATACTGCGTCTGAGCAGACATACGTGCAGACCTTCCAGGCATACGCTGGGCACACGAAGTACACTGATTACCAGCCGTCTTTGCCGGGTATTTCATTGTACCTGTGATGTCTCGCATCTGATAAACTCCATTATTGCCGATTTCTGCTGCAAATTGAAAAACAACTCATACAGGGCTACGACAGCCACCTTGCTGGAGCGCGCTCTATGACGTTGATTGCTTTTCTGAGAATACACCAAGAACCAGGGTTTGTCAACCCCACGAGCTTTTTTTCGCTGCGATGATTTCACCAATTCGCACAGAAACATGCGAAAAAAAAGCCCAGCCGCGCGCTTTTTCTACGAAAAAAGCGGAAAATTCTTTCAGCACTTTCTTGAAAGCCGGAAAATGATTATCCCCTTGTGCTTCCGCTGGGAAAATCCCCGGAAGCGGCAGAGGCAGAACGTGCGAAAGTGGACCTTTTGACCAGGACAGTAGCCGGGGCTTCCATCCTGGTCAAATATCAGGTATACTCTCCATACAGAGAAGTCATACGTATGATCTAAGCAAAATGTTCTTCAGAGAAGATTAGTAGTCATAGAGAGCAGGGGAGGTAGATTTTTATGGCCGGGGAGCGCAAGGTGCGCCAGGGGACGCCTACCAGTTTTGATGTTGCCAGGCAGGCGGGGGTTTCGCAGTCGACGGTTTCGCTGGTGTTGAGTGGCAAGGCGGCAGGCCGGGTTTCGCGGGAGACGCAGGAGGCGGTGCTACGCGTGGCGCGCGAGCTTGGTTATCAGCCGCACATGGCCGCGCGCACGCTGCGCCTGGGGCGCACGCATGTCACGGCTCTCTTGATCCCTGATGTGAGCAATCCCTTTTTCGCGACAGTCTTGCAGGGGGCGGAAATGGCGGCCCGCGCGCGTGATTATACCGTCGTGCAGGTCAGTACCGGCAACGACGCCGACTGGCAGGAGCGAATTGTACACGCGCTGGCGACCCGCGCTTTCGACGGCTTTCTGCTCTGTTCAGTGGATGTGCCGGTCAGGGCAAACCTGGATTTGTTGCGCGGAAACGCGGTGAT
>DASZXF010000726.1:0-12927 GCA_035546055.1 Ktedonobacteraceae bacterium | reverse complement strand
GCGGGCAATTCTCAGGAGTTGAACCGGGGTGTTATGGCAGCAGGCGGGCCACGTCGCGGGGGAAGGTGGTCGCCAGGCGGATGTTGGGCACGCCGGTCAATTGCATGAGCAGGCGTTCCAGGCCAATGGCAAAGCCGCCGTGAGGAGGCATGCCATAACGAAAGGCTTCCAGGTAGCTCTCGAATGGTTCAGGTGCGAAGCCCAGGCGAGCCAGGGCGGCCAGGTAATCGGCGTAGCGATGCAGACGCTGACCGCCTGTGACCAGTTCGGTACCCCGGAAAAGCAGGTCAAACGAGTTGGTGTACGCGGGTCGCTCAGGATCAGGATGAGTATAGAATGGCCGCTTGCTGGTGGGATAGCCGGTGACGAAGAGCCAGTCGCTACCATGTTCTGTGCGCGCCCATTCACCCAGGAAGCGCTCGCCCTGCGGTGAGAGGTCCGCTTCCGCGCGCTCGTCCAGACCGTGCAGGCGATAGATTAACTCCTGTGCCTCCACAAAATGCAGGTGTGGGATCTGCCCCGGTACATGCGGTACCTGCACCTTCAGCAGGCGCAGTTCATCGGAATAGCGCTGCTCAAATGTTTGCATGATCTCGGCCAGCAGATCGCGCAGGAGAGCCATCAGCGTAAAATGGTTGGCGATAAAGCCCATCTCTACATCCAGGCTAACGTATTCGTTGATATGGCGCGTGGTGTCGTGGCGTTCGGCGCGAAAGACCGGCCCGACCTCATAGACGCGCTCGAAAACGCCGACCATGATCTGTTTATAAAACTGCGGACTCTGCGCCAGGTAAGCCGGGCGGCCAAAGTAGTTAACCTCAAAGACGTTGGCTCCGCCCTCAGTCGCGGAGGCTACCAGTTTGGGCGTCTGGATTTCGGTAAACTGGCGGGCGTTGAGGGTCGCGCGAAAGGTCTGCATAGCGCCAGCTCCCAGGCGCAACAGCGCGCGGCGCGCGGGATGGCGGTTGGTGATGACCGCGTGATCCAGCAGCGTACCGATCTGGGCGTTGAGGCGCGGCTTGTTAATGGGCACCACCGGGGCTTCCGTGACCGGGCTGATGACCTCAATCTGTAATTCGTGTAATTCCACGCCGCCGGGCGCCTGCGGCATAGCCACCACGCGTCCGCTCAGTGCCAGCACACTTTCCAGACCAGCGTTGTGCTCGCGCAGTGGGCGTAACTCCGCCGCTGTTTCGGCCACCGCTTGCAGCGTACCCCAGCCGTCGCGCAGAACCAGAAAACTCACGCCGCCCATCTCACGCCAGGAGTGCAGCCAGCCGGTGACGGTAATTGTCTCGCCGACATGGGTGCTGACCTCGCTGGTCGGCACACGTGTTTGATTTGCCTGTGTTTGCATGTATTTGTGCTCAAGAAGATCCGCCATCGTCCCTTGTCGGAAAGACGCCCTGGCGGATCTGCCTCTGACACAAGGCAACTGTCAGGCGTCTTCCTCGCGATTATTACTCTCACCCTGATTGGCATCACCATAGCTATCGTTCATAGCTATCTTCACCTCTCTCTCTAACCCTGTGGGTCCATGCCACGAAGGCCAGCAAAAAGCCCCCGTCCTCACATCAGGAGGACGAGGGCATAGCTTGCTTCTCGTGGTACCACCACCATGCGCCGCCTGCTCACACAGACGACCTCAAGCGGTTTCTCAGGCAGCTATTCTCTCTATGTGACGCTACTGAAACCGCCGCGTGCTAACGGGCGCGAACCGAGGAAACGGCTAGTATGCGCGCTGGCGCGGTTCGCCGCCTGGCTCAGGGCTGTCATCCGGTACGCGCAACGACGGCGCTTGCAGCCTGCGCGCCGCTCTCTGAACGCTGATCCCGTACCGGGGTGTTCCCTTCGTAGCCTTCTGCTTTTGCGTATTTCGACTATAGCACGCTCCGGGAAGATCTGTCAATCGCCAGCTTTACAGCAATGTCCAGCCAACTACACCCGCCTGAGCTGTGACGACTCCCGTGGCAAACGTGACAGACGAACCGCTTCCGTCCAGCTTACCAAAGGCCAGATTAAACCCGGATCTTATGGTATACATACTGCCGTCTCGCGATACTACGTTCCAGGGATAAGAGCAGTCGTCAAGATTATTGGGAATGCTCGTCATCAATTCCATCCCTGAACCATTATTGTTCATAAGCCAGACGCCATTATGAGATGTATCGGTATCGTAATTCGCATTTTGTATGACTACAAGCATCTGTTGCGCGGTTATCGGGCAGGTGATTGTGGCGGCATATTTTGTACTTTGCCATAGCGTATGGGCAGTTCCACTGAGGGCGGGCAGCGCCATAATCGAACTGGGGGGCTTGCAGCCTACCTGATCGCAGCTGTTATAGGTAGCATAGACTTGAGAGCGGTCGTAACTCACCGCAAGGGTAGTGCGATAACCATTACTGTGAATCCTGGTGAGATCGTTGAGTGTCTGATTCGTGCCTTTGGCCAGATCCAGGACATAAACATCGCCTGTGCCGCCAGCATACCCTCGCTCCTGGAAATAAAAATGCTGTGAGTCTAGCCAGCCATCATAGTCCATGAGACCGCCATCTGCGGAGGAAGAGGGGAATACTACAGCCTGTAACTCACCTGTTGTCAGATCTAAAACCTGGAGGTGTTCGTCCAGGAAAGCAATTTTTTTCTGATCAGGGGACCATTGAGGCTTGCTTAAACCTTTTGCATTACAATAAAGCGTTTGTCTGCCCTGACCGTCTACGCGTATAGCCTGGAGAGTCGTTGCTGCGCCGTAAGTCGCCTGATCTGTTATCAGACCTATGCCGTAGAGAATCCACTGCCCATCTGGCGAAAGCCTGGCCCAGCTAATGGGCTGGTTCGGGAATTGAACGATCACTTTTTTACTGCCCGTTTTGACATTATAGCTCTTAATCATGCCCATAACAGGATGATTTGAGCTATCAGTCTGATTCACTGTGTAGATAATGGCTTGATTCTGGCCTGCCGCGAGCGGAGCTGTCACCAGCGCTCGCGCGGTTCCGCTGGCCGGGCAAGTGGTCTTCGTCGGTGGTACAGGCTTTGTGGCGGGTGTGGGCGTGGGCCGGGTGTCAGGAGGATTATCGATATGATGGCTGGCCGCTTGAGACGAGGTAGAAGACCAGGGCAGATCGCAGGCCGACAGGATGACAATCAGGCAGCAGGATAAGGCGAGGAAAAAGAGCCGAGGAATTCGCGCCATGTACGTCATACATGTATTCCTTCTTTCTATAAAAATCTCTTTGACGCCTATTATACTTGAGTTTTTAGAAAAAAGTGTGAGCCAGTTCACATTTTATAGAGGCAAAAGCGTTCTTTCAGTCAGTTCATATCGCTGATGAAAGAAAAGAGAGGTTTGCCGAAGACGACACTCTGGTAAACCTCTCTTTTCTTTCATCACAGGCGTGGCTCTAGTCGCCAGGAGCGTGCGCGGGCGTTTCGAGTGTGCTTTCGCTGGTCTCGGACTGCGCGGGAACTGGCGCCTGGTTCTGGCCGTGGACATAGCGTTTACCGCGCAATACGGAGGCGCAGGCGGCGACTATGCACATGGCGGCGGAGAGATAGAAGGCGCCATGCAGACCCAGCAAGAAGGGCGGCGAAATCAAATTCGGGAAGTAGCTGTGGCCGAGCAGATTGTTCTGGCTGCTGATAGGTAAAGCGTGCAGCACGCCGGCGGGCAGCAGATTCGCCATCGGGTTATAGCCCAGGAAAGCCGCGAAGAGGGCCGAGGTGGGCGGCAGATGGGCGATCTGGTCGGCGGTGACCGCTGGTACGCCGGCGGCGGTCAGACCGCTGGTGAGTGTGCCGGGCAACGAGGAGGCCAGACCGGCGATGACGATGCTAAAGAAAATGCCGATGCTGGCCAGCGAACCGGCATTCTGGAAGGTTGCGCGCATCCCTGAACCCGCGCCGCGCTGATCCGAGGGCAGACTGTTCATGATCGAAGAGGTATTGGGCGCGGAGAACATGCCCTGGCCGATGCCGAGCATAAAGAGAATCGCGGCAAACCAGGGATAGGCGAAGTTGGCAGGCAGAATGGTCAGCAGGATAAAGCCGAGCGCCTGCAGGAGCATACCCGCCGTTGAGAACACGCGCGCGCCGAAGCGATCCGAGAGCCAGCCGCTCATGGGTCCCATCAGTACAAAGCCAAACAGCAACGGCAGAAGATAGATGCCTGCCCAGAGCGGCGCGTCAGCGTAATCATAGCCATGCAGGGGGAGCCAGATGCCCTGGAGCCAGATAATCAGCATAAATTGCAGTCCACCGCGCGCGATGCTGCCCAGGAAACTGCTCGTATTGCCAGCCGCGAAGGCGCGAATTTTAAAGAGCTGGAGACGAAACATCGGGTCCGCCACATGCAGCTCGATCCAGGCGAAGATGGACAGCAGAATCACGCCTCCAGCCAGCATCCCGATCACCAGCGGACTGCCCCAGCCCATCGGTGAGTTGCCATACGGCTCGATGCCGTAGGTCACGCCGATCAAAAGAAGCGTCAGGCCGACCGCGAAGGTCAGGTTGCCGGGCAGGTCGATTTTCTGGTGCTCGCGAATCGTCGCGGTTTCGCGCAGCATCAGATAGGCCCAGATCGTGCCCACAATGCCAACCGGTACGCTGACCAGGAAGACCAGGCGCCAGTCGAAATAGGCCAGGATGCCGCCCAGAATCAGGCCAATCACCGAACCCAGAATAGCCGCGATCTGGTTAATGCCCATGGCCAGGCCGCGCTGGTTGGCGGGGAAAGCATCAGTGAGGATCGCCGCGCTATTCGCGAACAGAAAACCAGAACCGATGCCCTGAATTAAACGGAAGACAATCAACTCCACCGCGCCTGTATTGCCCGTGCCGGGCGTCAGCCAGAGCAGGATACTGGCGATAGCGAAGATCAGAAAACCCAGGTTATACATTCTGACGCGCCCGAACATATCCGAGATGCGCCCAAATGTGACCAGCAGCGTCGCTGTAACCACCATATAGCCCAGGAGGAGCCAGAGAAAATAGCCGGTTTCTCCAGGAGCCAGCGGATTGATGTGAATGCCATTAAAAATCGCCGGGAGCGAAATCAGCACAATGCTCGAATCGATACTGGCCATTAAAACGCCCAGCGTCGTGTTTGAGAGCGCGACCCACTTGTACGCGGGTCCAACAGGACGATTCCTTCTCCCTGGTCGCGAAACGGTCTGCATGAAAGCTGCCTTTCTTTGTCAGGATGCTGGTGGCGAGCTTCGACGATGTGTCTCTCCACTTCAACGTATTGCTATAACGGCAAACAAGAATATTCATCTCTTTTATTATTACTATCATATCACTATCGTTTACGTCAACGTCAAACTTTGATGGGTTAGCTTTTTGATCCTTCCGCCTCTTTCCCTGTTCATGATCGCAACCTGTGGGCTCTCCAGCCGACCTTTCCATCAAAAATACAGGCCAGAGGGACACCATCTTGCCTCGACAATTGGTGGTTGGTGAACAATCATTTAGGGTGAAAATTATTCTGTGTAAACTGTATAGAACAAATACTATATCTTCTGGTCAAAATGTGAAGTTTCTCATATTGACAGCAGGGGTTTTGCATAGATATAATGGCTGTCATGGATGTAGATGCGTACTTCGGGGTAGCCTGATATATCCGTCTGGCGGCGCCTGTATGGAAAGTGGGAAGTGCAGAGCCTGCCGGAGGATATGGGCTGTTGTTTGGAGAAACATATATGAGAAATAATGCAAAACTGGTACGCTGGCTGGCTCCCTGTTGTCTGTTTATTTTGCTACTTATTCTGATTCTGGCTGTTGTCTATACCTCTTCCCCGAACACCATTGACGCCAATGCTATTGAGGCGACGGTGGTGAGCCAGTTACATCAGACTGCTACCGCCCAGGCTCAGCCAGCGAAACAACCGACGACGCCTCCAGCCGGAAAGCCGACGCCAGGATCAACCACTCCATCTTACGAGAAACCAACCGCGACTTCCAGGGCTGGCCATTAAAGAGAGCCGCCAGGAGGGCTGGCTGATGAGGGCCGCGTTTTTGCTGAACAGGAAGCTTGCCAGGTCGTTATTTATGCGGAATTGTCACAGGTAGAGATGTAAGATATAGTGAAACGAGTGTGATATGGATTGGTGGGAGCAGGTGTGCTACTTTGTACATTGAAGATAGTTGCTCATTTTAGTGTAAAAACGTATTGGCGTAAAAACGTAGCATTTTCAGGTCTGCTGTGACAGATCTGCCGATCCAGGAAGGGGAAGCCGCATATGAGTATGATTCCAGATTTCGAGGGGGGAAACGTTCGTCGCTTGCCAGTCTATCTTTTGCTTGATTGTTCCACGTCCATGCAGGGGCATCCAATTGTTGCGGTGAACGAAGGTCTGAACATGATCTATCGTCTGTTGAGGAATGATCTGCGCGCCCAGGATACTGTTTACATCAGCCTGATCCGCTTTGCCTCACAGGCCGAGCAAGATCCACTGACGCCCCTGCTGCAATTCCAGCCGCCGATCTTGCAGGCCAATGGCAATACGGCTTTAGGGGCTGCTCTGCAACTGCTGGTCCAATCCATTCGCGAAGATCTGGTGGTCAATACTATGCAGCGCCACGGGGATTATCGTCCGCTGGTTTTTCTGCTGACCGACGGTGAGCCCAACGATCATTATAAAGACGCGGTGTACCAGTTGCACCAGTTGCACGGCAATCAGCGGCCAACCATTGTCGCGCTTGGTTGTGGCAACAATGTCAAAGTGAGTACTCTGCGTGAAATCACCACGCCGGAAAATATCTTTTTAATGCAAAACGTCACAGGCGAGTCCATTCAGAAATTTTTCCAGTGGATGTCTGGCTCGATTATCCAGACGGCGAACGCCGGAGGCTCGTTTGAGCCGACCGTGTATGCCGGGCCAGATGGCACTGTCCGCGCTTCCGATAGACCACAGTATTACTAATTGTCCTCGGATGGGAGGAGAAAGAAGCTATGCCCCGACAGGATGATCCGTATGCATCCGAGCCGGTGCGCGCGCCGTTGTCTCGTCGGGCAGGCGCGCGGCAGGCGGCTGGCCCGCAGCGGGTGGCGGCTTCCCTGAAGTCAGCCTACGCCGATCAATCAGCAGGCCCGAGTGAACGGAGCCTTGAGGATGTGCTCTGGTATGCCCTGTGCGCGCTCCTGATTCTGGCCTGTGTGGCCGTTTTGGTATACTGGTTGTATCGCATTGCAAGCGGCCAGGTTGACCGCACCAGAATGCTGGTCATGATTCTCCTGGTGCTGATTTACGCGCTCTGCGTGTTTTGTGGCCGGTGGTGGGGGAAGGCGCAAAGTGAGCCGGCGCAGGAGGAACTGCGTCAGCGTGTGGCGACCTGGCAGCAGCAGGCCGGGGATTTGCAGCAGCAGATCGAGTATCTGACGCGCGAGAATCAGACGTTGCAACAGCAGATACGCCAGCGGAGCAGGCTGGCTCCCGGCGATTCGGGGATTGCGGACCGGCCTGCGCCTCTTGTCCAGCCGGTGCAAGCAACTCCTCTGCCGCCTCCTGGTTCGATTTACGAGGAGCAGCGCGAGCCTGCCGATAGCAGCGACCTGGCGCTGCATCCTCATGAAAAGCGTTTTCCCATGGCTGGCGAGGCGAATCTGCTGGATCATAACTGGTGTCTGATCGCCGCCAGCCGGCGCGGCTATGGTCATGGTTACGAAGGCAAGTACCGTGAGGATGATTTTCAGATCAAGATTCTGAACAACCAGGCGGTTGGTCCGGCCCTGGCGGTCGTCGCCCTGGCTGATGGCGTGAGCAGCAAAGGCCTTTCGCGCAAGGGCGCGCTGGCCTCAGTTGAAGGCGCCACTGCGCTGACCGAGCAGCAGGTGACGCGTCTCAAGACGCTCCTCTATCACAACAGCAGCCCCGAAGATCTGCGCGCCGCCGCCACAGCGGTTTTGCTGGACTCACTGCGCGGAGCCGCCAGGGCGGTCAAACGCGTCTCGTTGAGCGAGCAGATTCCGCTGGATGAGCTTCATGCCACGCTGCTGGTTTTCCTGGCGGCTGCGCTTGGACCGGATCAGCTTTTCCTGGCTCGCGTGCAGATCGGCGATGGCGCGATGTTTGGCGTGCGTACCCGTGTGAACGAGGGCAACGAGCCTCCCGATGCGCGCTGGCGGCAGCTCCTGGCCCCGCAAATTCAGGCCGCCGGCAACGAAGTGCAGCCCTTTATGCGCAGCCAGGAAAAAGAGTGGCTCCAGCATATGCAGTTTGATATACTCTCGTCCATTGTTGGCGTCATGGCCATGACCGATGGGATAGCCGACGACATTGAGCCGCCCGCTGCCAGGCCCGGCGAACCGGAACCAGATCATTTTTCCATGGTAGACCGTTTCCATCAAACCTATGTTGTCCCGACTCTCCAGGCGCCTCGCCCGGCTGACGAACTGGTACGCTTTATCGGATATCGCAGAGCCCAATCGCTTGATGATCGGACGCTGGTCTATCTCTATCATAAATAAGGAGCTGGGTATTCATGGATGCAAAGTTCATGGAAGTACGCTTTGAAGATGGAACAGTGGAGCAGTACGAGGAGATGCCTCGCTTTTCTGGTGGGCAGGGCGAACTGTATCTTTCCAGGGATGGACAAAGCCTGGTCAAATTTTACACCTATCATGATGAGCGTCTCAAAGCTCAACAGCAGCAAGAGCACATGAGGCGGCTTGATATGCTGATTAAAGAGTTCAGTCCCAGCAAGGGCGATGCCTTCTGGGATACCTTTTTTACCTGGCCGGAAAAGCGCGCGGTCAGCCGTATGCTGTCGGACAAGACTGTGCTCGACCCGGCGGTGGGCTTTCGCATGCGCTATGTATCCGGGATGAAGCTGATGGAGAACTTTTTCCTCTCCAAACCTTTGAAAGCTCTGCTGCCGGAGGAGCAGGGCTGGTTCATCGGACGGGTTGCCAGTGCGATCAAGCTGGTCACAGCCGCGAACCGGCTTTCCGCTATGGGGCTGTGCTACGCGGATTTTTCGGGTAAGAACGTCATGGCTGATCCGTTTGCCGGGAGCGCTGTGCTGATCGACTGTGATAGCCTGACCATTCCTGGTCAGCTTTCGGCGGTGGTCAACGGCACGCCGGAATATCGCGCGCCCGAACTGGTGACGGGCGAGTTCAAAGCGCCCAATCTGCACACTGATCGCCATGCGCTGGCCGTCCTGCTCTATCGCTGGTTTCTCTTTCAAAATCCCCTGGGCGGACCGGGCGCGCGCGTCTATTCTATCGATGATACTGAGGATGAGCTTTTGCGCTTTGGCAAAATGGCGACCTATGTTGAGCATCCCACGGACGAGAGCAACCGTTACAGTCGTCAGCTTTTCAAAGCAGCGATGCTGGGTAAAGAGATGGCGAATCTTTTCGAGCGCACCTTTGTCAGGGGGATAAAAAATCCCTGGGAGCGCGCCCAGCCTGCGGAGTGGCAGACCGCTCTCTACCATCTTTATGATCAGATTGTGCCCTGCGCCCGGCCTGATTGCTGGTGGCATGCCTTTGTTGCCCGGCCAGGAGAGCCGCTGATCTGCCCGGCCTGCCAGACCCCGCTTCAACAGACGGGTCTGGAGGAGGTGCCCTTTATTTACATTCTCCAGCATCGCGGAGGAAGCAACCCCTATGAATATTTGCAAGGAGAGAGCAAAGCCAGCCATTATATCGTGGGCTGGCCGGGGCGCCACCTCTATCAGTGGCATGTGCGCCCGGACGCCACACCGAATTATACCTCGGCCAGCGTTCCCGATCTTCAGCCCTGGGCCAGCTTCTTCCTGGATCAGCAGACTGGCTACTGGTCGTTGAAGAATGTTGGCGGCGAAATGATGTACTATCAGTTTCCTGGTGAGGCCAGTTCCGCGCAGTGGCGTGCCTGGGCGCCGGGCGAGCATATCTGGCTGATCCCCGGAATGCAATTACAATTTGGCCCGGCACCCTTTTTCTTTCGTGCCCTGGTGCGTCTGGAAAAAACGCAAACCACGGGAAACGCAGAAGTTGGATAGACGATAAGAGCAGAGTGCGTATGTTTTATCGCTAATGGGGAATAATCTATGCAAGATCCATTGATAGGCTATCAATTGGGCAATTATCGCCTGGTGCAGGCGCTCGGCCAGGGCAGTTTTGCCCAGGTCTACCGGGGACAGCACATCCATCTGGGCGTTCCGGCGGCGGTGAAAGTTCTTCACGCCAGGCTGGGGGAACAGGAAAAACAGAATTTCCAGCGAGAGGCGGCCCTGCTGACCAGGCTGAAGCATACACATATCATTCGTTTCATCGACTATGGCCTGGTGAGCGGTCGACCCTATCTGATTACGGATCTGGCAGAGAGAGGCTCGCTCCATCGTGTCTATCCGCGTGGAACGCGTTTGCCGCTGACGCAGATTGTCGACTATGCGGAGCAGATTGCCGAAGGACTGGATTTTGCCCATACATTGAATATCGTCCATCGCGATATCAAACCCGAAAACATCCTGGTCAGCGATAACGGCCAGTTGCTGCTGGCGGATTTTGGCGTCGCGAAATTGATGAGTACAACCGGTTCGTATGGAACGGGCACCATGTCCGGGACGTTGCCCTACATGGCTCCTGAACTGTTTGAAGGGCATCCCGGTCCGCCGAGCGATCAATATGCGCTCGGGGTGATGGTTTACGAGTGGCTGACCGGGCGTTTTCCCTTTGATGGGACGGTAGGGGAAATCATCAAACGCCACCTGCAAGATCCGCCGCCGCCGCCGCGCAATTTCAACCCTTCCATCAGTCAGGAGGTCGAGGATGTCGTGCTGGTCACGCTCCAGAAAGATCCCCAGAAGCGCTTTCGGACGGTTCAGGCCTTTGCCAATGCTCTGCGTCAGGCCAGCGGCCTTGGTCAGCCATCGCAGGTCTTGCCCGTCATCAAGCCGGTAAGCGAGCAACTTCCGCCTCCTCAAGCGGCAGACGCCGGGGCTGGAGCTGTGCAGCTTGCGCAGATTGAGGCCACGCACGCTTCGGCTGACTCTGCTGCCGCCGTTCCCCTCGCCCCTGACACCGATGTCTATGCATGGCAAAAGCTGATGCCGCCCCCGCGCATGCTCTCATGCAAAGAACTGCCAGCTCTGCCCCAGGCCCGGCTCACCGACTTCTGGTGGCCAACTTTTGTGATTCCCATGGAGCAGCGACGCCAGATTAATCAGGGGAGTATTCCGTTGGAGGTTGTGAGCACGCTTGGTGCTTTGACCAGCTTCCCATCTCCTTCGGTGGCTTTGCCCACTTCAAGCACGCCCAAACCGCTGAGTATTGGCCGCCTGGATACTGTCCAGCGGCTGTCCGGGTCCAGACCTCTCTCCTCTACGGCGCTGCTCCAGGACAGGCCGGGAGCCGCTCAACCGAGGTCAGACCCTGGCCCCGGACGTGTGCTTGCTCCACTCCAGCCCGGTCAGCCGGTTCCGCCGACCCGGCCCAGTCAGCCCGGTCAGCCACGTATCGCGCCGCCTGCCACCAGGACCGGAACTGGCGTCAATACGCCTGCCGCAGTTTCCAGGCGCGGCACACCCGCAGCCGTCATCGCGATCATTGACCTGCTGCTGGGCATCTTCTTTACAATGGGCGCTACCCACGGGTCCATCGGGTTCAGCTGGGTGTTCCTGAGCATCAGCTTTATCAGCAACATCATTAGCCTGGTTCAGATCGGCCCGCGCAAAGTGTTACGGGGCTGGCTGATCGTTTTCCTGATCGTCGCCATTATCATGGTTTTCGTCGACGCCAGCATTTATAACAGCATCTCCTCTTATTAGGTTTACTATCGTAGGCAGCATACAGGCCAGGATGCCGCCTGACCCGGAATAAAATGAACTCTATGGTATAATGGAACCACAGGTTGCGGTCAGCGTTTGTCGCGCGGCGTTTGCCGTGGGAAGGAGGAGCCGGTGGCCTTAGACCATCGCCATATGATGACTGTTGAGGAATATCTTCGGCTCGAAGAAAATGATCCTGAGCATCGCTATGAATACATCGATGGCTATGTGTACATGATGGCCGGAGGATCGCTGGACCATGATTTGATTAAATCGAATATACAGGCTCTCTTACGAGCGCATTTGCGTGGCGGACCCTGCCGGGTATATAGTTCTGATGCCAAAGTACGAGTCTCTGAAACGCGCTATTTGCATCCTGAGGTGACTGTAACCTGTGATCCTGGTGATCGCGGCAAAAAGCAAATGATCCTGTCACCCCGTTTGGTGGTAGAAGTTCTTTCCCCGGGTACTGAGAGACGGGATCGGACTGCTAAAATGAAGATGTACCGGGCCTATCCGACGATTGAAGAATACATGCTTGTCAGCACCCGTTTTCCCATGGTAGAGGTCCATCGCAGGGAAAATGGCAAATGGACCTATCATGTATACGACGAACACGACGAAATCACCCTGTCCTCACTCGATCTTCATGTATCCTGCGCAGCCGTTTATGAAGATATTGATTTTACCCTGGAGGAAGAGACCGCCGAATGATGGCACGCGCGGCATAACGGCTCGATAATCCCTTATTATAATAATTAATGGGCTTTGCATGTGCAAAAAATGCAAAGCCCATCTTGTTGCTTTCTTCGCTTATAATTGCAATTTCTGCGTCAGAAACGTGCTAATTTCGCTATCATATGTCTGGGGATCGGTGTTCCAGGCTTCGGTGTGTTCGGTGTTGGGGACGCGTACATAGGTGACGAACGAGGCATGGTCGTGGGCGAAGGTATCGCTGACCTCGGCTGGTGTGGTGGTGTCGTTCGCGCCCTGAAAGAGTAGCATGGGAATAGCTGGCTGAGCCTGGTCGACCTGATCGAGCGCGTCAAAGTTGATGCCGCCGCGCAGGCTGGCTGCAAATTCGGCGGGCGCTGTGATGAAGCCAGGCAGATTGCGCCTCTGCGTCTGGTAGGTGAGCGTTGCGCGCCAGTTGAGTACAGGCGCATCCAG
>DASZXF010000725.1:0-2023 GCA_035546055.1 Ktedonobacteraceae bacterium | reverse complement strand
ATTAACGCGCTGGACATCCATGTCACCACGCGCAATAAATGGCACCTCGCGGTCGGCCTGCGTATTCTCGTTGGCCATGTTGACGCGGGCATCACCCTTTTCCATTAGCAAACCCCCTTCCTTGTGTGTGTGTTAAAATCGAGCCGGACATCTCGTTTGAAATGTCCGGCTCGTTTGTGCTTCAGCACGCGGAACAGGGTTTCTTACAAGTCAAGCCAGGGCCATCCCCAGCGAGGGTGCAGGGAGCGCCGCGTCCCTGCCGGGTGCGGGTGTCCCGCCTCTTTCTCTCCTCGTGCTTCTCGCCTCCGTCGCTGGCAAACCACTTGTGAGAATCCCTGGCACGCGGAAGCCGAGAGATGGCATGATACATCGAGGATGGCGTATACTATACTGTTCTGTAACTGTTTGCATTGTTCTAATACTGCTTCTGAGGAATGGACATGGCTCATGGGTCGCCCGCTCCAGGCGTGGTCGAGGAAAATTGCCTGATCTATCAACAGGATGGACACCCGGTCAGGGTGGAACTGGATACGCCCGCCTGGCAGGACTGGCTGGAGAATGCGACCTCCTTCAGCTTTAAAAGCGCGGAGGGCAATTTTACCGCGCATAAAACGCGCGCCAGCAATGGGCGCGGCGGCTGGTATTGGTACGCGCACCGGCGCCTGCACGGACAGCTCTCTAATCTCTACCTGGGCACCTCGGCGAGGTTGACACTTCAGCGTTTGCGCGAGGCCGCCAGCGTGCTCGCGCTGGCAAATGACCGGCAAACAGCAGATGAGACGTTTGCCGCGCCGGAATTGTCCCCGGAGAACGAGACGCTATTACTCAGCAAACTGCGCGTGCCGCGTCTCTCTCCGCAGCACGTGGAGCGCCCGCGCCTGCTCTCGCTGCTGGATCAGGGCATCCTCGGTGCGCTGACGCTGGTCGCGGCGCCCGCCGGTTCCGGCAAAACGACGCTGCTGGCGGAATGGGCTGCGCGAACGGATCATCCACTGGCCTGGATCTCGCTAGAGACAGCGGATAACGATCCCGCCCGCTTCCTGAGCTATCTGGTGGCCGCCCTGACCAGCCTGGATGAGCGCATTGAGAGCGTTCAGGCGGGACATGCTCAGAGTCCTGAGCGCGCGCTGACCGGGCTACTCAATGAGCTGACTCGTCTGCTGGAACAGGAAGCGGTGCTGGTGCTGGATGATTACCATGTCCTGACCACCCCGGCGCTTCATGCTCTGCTGGGCTTTGTGCTGGACCATCTGCCCACGCGTCTGCATCTGATCATCGGCACTCGCGTTGATCCACCGCTGGCCCTGGCACGTCTGCGGGCGCGCAGTCAACTCAGCGAGCTACGCGCGCAAGACCTGCGCTTTGTCCCCGCAGAGGTCGAGGCGCTGGCCTCGACGATGGGACTGGCCCTCTCCAATGAAGCAACCGATCTACTTGAGGAACGCTCGGAAGGCTGGATCGCCGGAGTGCAGTTGTTAGCCCTGGCTCTGCGTGGACAGAACAACGCCACGGCGTTTCTGCGCGCCTTTCACGGCACGCATCGCTTTTTGCTGGACTATGTAGGGGAAGAAGTTCTGGCGCAGCAGACGCCCGCCACCCAGGAGTTTCTCCTGCGCACCAGCGTGCTGGAGCGCCTGACCGGGCCGCTGTGCGAGGCGGTGACGGGTCAGCCAGATGGACAGCGACAACTGGCAGGCCTCCTGCGGGCCAATCTCTTTGTCAGCGCCCTGGATGAAGCGGAAACCTGGTATCGCTATCATGCACTTTTCGCGGAAACTCTGCGCGGCCACCTCCAGAAACAACAGCCAGGACTACTCCCGGAACTGTATCGGCGAGCCAGCCAGTGGTACGAAGAACAGCAGGGACTGGAAGAAGCCTGCGCTTATGCCCTCCTGGCCGGGGATTTTCCCAACGCCGCCCGCCTGGTCGGCGACCTTTTGCCGAGCATGATCGAGCGAGGACATTTTGAACAACTGGGCCGCTGGCTACGGCAGCTTCCGCCCGAACTGATCGCATCTTCGCC
>DASZXF010000724.1:0-3763 GCA_035546055.1 Ktedonobacteraceae bacterium | reverse complement strand
CCTGGTGATCCACCGCCTCGGTACTCCACTTCTGTAACTCTTTGACGTTGTTTAAAAACCAGTAATTCAGCCCGCCGCGCAGATTGACACGCATGAGTTCAGGATCGTTCGAGAGCAGATGGCGCAGATGGCAGAGTACGCTCAGTTGATTGATAGCGGTGGCCGGGCAATCGCTGGCCGAGGCGCTCTGCGGAATGGCGCCCTCATAACGCCACTGAGCGGTGTCGAGCGAAGGACTCTGAGGAGCGGGATTGATCGGCTCCTCGGTCACCAGGAAACGACTGAAAAGCGCGACCAGGTTGGCGTGCTGGGGATCGACATACGGCGCGTGCAGGGCGGCAACGCCTCCGCTGATGGTCAATGGCCCCAGGGCACGAGCGCTGGCTTCGGCCTGAATCTGATCGGGCAACAACCAGGCGTAATACTGATTGCCGGCTGCGGGGGCCGGGATGCCGGTCAGACGAACCTGGAACACATCGTTGAGCCCCTGGTTATCCATGCCGGAGCCGTCGCCGCTGCTGGTAAAGAAGGCACGACCAACCGCCTGCGTGGCTGTAGCGCCGGTCTGCGAGCGCAGGCGCAGGAAAACGGCCAGCCCAGACCCCAGGATGAGCAGAAGCAGGACAAGCGAGATGAGCGCGAGAACGCCCCGCCGTTTGCGCGAGGCGGGTGTACGCTCTACTGGAGGCAGCGGCGTGATCGGCGACGAAGCGGGCGCCTGGGCAGGGGAGATCGGAGGGGTAAGAGGAAGCTGTTTCACCGCGCTCCCGCTGGCAACTTCGGCAGGAGTTGTCCTCTGCATTGGCTGAGCGAGGACAGGCGCGGGCAGAGGATCAACGTACTGAGTTGGCAGATGAGGACGCTCGGATAAGGCAGTTGGATCGTCGCTGAAAGACGGCGCTCCCAGGCCGGATTGCAGGGTTGGCGCCGGGATGGCGGTCTCGTCCTGTCCTGCCGCGCTACCAGCGACTGCGGAAGCCGGTCTGACCAGCAAGGTCGAGTCCGCAGGTGACAAATCGCGCAGATCGGGCGAGGAGATGGGCTGACTCTGCCAGGCCGGCAGCGGTATACGCAGCGCGGCGGCCAGGGCGGAGGTCAGGGCCAGGGCGCTGGGGAAGCGCTCCGCCGGCTTTTTGGCCAGGGCGCGCAGGATTACGGCCTCCAGTTCCGGCGAGATGGCTGGATTGAGACGGCTGGGCGGCGGCGGCGGCTCCATGATATGCTGCTGCACAATCGCCACTGGCGTCGGCCCACTGAAAGGCAGATCGCCGGCGCAGACTTCATAGAGCATCACACCCAGCGAGTAGACATCGCTGGAAGCGTCAAGCGGCTGACCCAGCGCCTGTTCTGGAGCGATGTACAGCGGCGTGCCCATGGCGGAGCTGGTGAGCGTCCCCGCCGCGCTACCCTGAATTTTGACAATGCCAAAATCGGTCAGCACCGGCTCCCCCATGGGATTGCGCTCGGTATGCCGCCGATCCAGCAGAATATTGGAGGGCTTGATGTCACGGTGCAGCAGTCCCCGCTGGTGCGCGTAATCCACGGCTGAACTGATCGAATAGAAAAGCGAGACAATCTCCTGGGGAGAGAGAAAGCTGCGAGCGCGCACGCTGGCCGCCAGATAATCGGCCAGGGTTTGTCCTTCGATATAATCCATCACCATATAGGCCAGAGGTTGATCTTTGCCAACAGCCGCGCCGGGAGTAGCTGTTTCAAAATCATAGACCTGCACGATATTCGGATGGCGCAACGAGGCGACGGCCCGCGCTTCCCGCACGAAGCGCGCAAGAAAGGCCGGATCGGCCTGCAACATACTATGTAAAAATTTTATCGCGACAAAGCGTTGCAAACGCTGATCATACGCCTTCCAGACCTCGGCCATACCGCCCTGACCCAGGCGTTCGCGCAATTCATATTTGCCCAGCAATCCTGGATGGATACTCATAACGAAATCTCCCCACAAAGTTCTGCAAAATGAGTGCTTAAAAACGTGGATAAAAACTTTTTCTTGCTCAAGAATGCCTCGAAAAGGGGCAGCGCACAATGGCATGAACATGACATCTATGTGACATCTTACTTTATGGATACGAGGCGCGTCTTTTTAAGAGGAAAACTGGTTGTTCAGCCAGGCGGCAACCTCCCCGGCCTTGTGGTGCTGGATGGCCTCAAACTGCGCCAGGCTCTGCTGACCAAGACGCGAAGCCTCGGCGCGGTCCCCTCGCAAAGCGGCGACACGCGCCAGACCGTAGCAGGCCAGGCCAACCATTACCGGCTCGGTTTCCGCCAGATTTTCGCTGGCCATGACCTCCTGAAAGGCGGCAAAGGCTTCGTCCACATGCCCGTACTTGAGATGCACGCTCCCCCACTCGGTCAGCACATTGCTGATGTACCAGAGGGCACCGATGGAGCGCGCCAGGGCGAGGCTTTCCTGAAAGCAGACATTGGCACCCGCGTAATCGCCGCATGCGCCGCGCACGTTGCCCTGATTTGACAGCAACAGGCAGAGATGGTTGCGGTTATCAATCTGACGCGCCAGCTCAATGCCTTCGTCAAGATAGCGCCCGGCCTCCTCGTAGTCCTCCTGCTTGGCGGCGGTGATCCCCAGGTTGGAGAGAAAGAGACAAATATCGGCGCGCAGACCAATCTGGCGGGCCAGTTCCAGTCCCTCGCGATAGTGAGCCGCAGCCGCGTCCAGGGCGCCGCGCCGTGAAGCTACCACGCCCAGATCGTTGAGTAAGACGCTCAATTGCTTACGGAAACCGAGCGCCCGCGCCAGTTCCAGCCCCTCCTGATACAGTTCTTCCGCGCGGGCATAGTTGCCCTGCTCAAGAATGGCCGATCCCTGGTAAGTGAGGGCAAAGCAGATCAATTCCTGGTGGCCGATGCTCCTGGCGATGTCCAGACCCTCTACATAAGCCTCTACCGAAGCGGCATAGTTGCCCTGATAGTGGCGCAGACGACCCAGGCAGAGCAGCAGAGTACAGACATCTTCCGCGCGGCCAGAGGTGCGAGCCAGGCTCAAGCCCTCCTCACAGAGCGTTTGCGCGCGGGCATAATCGCCGCGCTGCAACGCGACCTGCCCCAGGGTGGTCAGCAGCAGACTCCGCGCGTGAGTCTGCCCGGCGTCCTGGCGAGCCAGTTGCAAGCCCTGCTGCGCGTAATCTTCGGCCAGGGGATAATCGCTGCGCAGCTCGGCAAAGTTCGCCAGGTGGCGCAGGGCCATCACCCGGTCTTCCGTGTCCGCACGCTCCGTAGAGAGTTGCAACACCTGCCGCAAAAGCCGCTCGGCCTGGGCAAAGTGTCCGCGCACCCGCATAAAGGGAACCAGCACATCCACGCACTGAATGAAGATCCGCGCCTGTCGCTGCTGAAAAGCCTGGTCGAGCGCGCTCAGCAGATTGGCAAGCTCCTGTTCCAGGGCGTCATAGTCCTGTCCATGGGTCTGCACATACCAGGCGGTGTACTTCAGCCAGCGCCGGGCAGCCTCGGAAGCGTGCGGGTGCGTGCGCGCGTAATCGGCTATTGTCTGGTGCAGGGTGTAGCGCCCGGACCCGCCGCTCTCCAGCAGGCCGGCGTCCCAGAGTTCGTCCAGCGTCTCCACCGGCGCCGCGCTCACTGCCAGGGCGGCCTCCTCGGAAAAACTGTTGGGTCTGGGAGGAAAAAGCGCCAGATCGCAGAGAGCCGTATGGGCCTGCGCACTCAAGCGCTGATCGCTCACGGCAATGGCGGCGTGAAGCGACAGAGGAATGGAGGCGGACAGCGC
>DASZXF010000723.1:0-4982 GCA_035546055.1 Ktedonobacteraceae bacterium | reverse complement strand
GTTGAAAGCAGCATGCACAGCTGTGGTGTATGCATGGCGAGAAGAGAACAAAGGAGATCCCCATGAGTAAATTGCACCTGGACAACTACCCCATCAAGAGGCGCGCTTTCCTGGCCGGAGCGGCGGCGACCGTGGGCGCGGCGGTACTGGCCGCGTGTGGCGGCACATCCACGGCGACGACCGGCACGCCATCGGCTGGCGGCAATAATTATACGATTGCTCTGATCCTGGGCGTGAAAGGTGATCCTTTCTACGTGACTATGCAGAAGGGCGCGGAAGCCAAAGCCAAAGAGCTGGGCGTGACCTTGCTGGTGGACGGCCCGGCCCAGTGGAGCGCGGCCCTGCAAACGCCTATCGTGGATGCCTACCGCGCGCGCAAAGTTGACGCGATTATCATCGCGGCCTGTGACAAACAGGCGATGATCCAGCCTTTGCAGCAGGCGCACGATCAGGGTATTAAGATTATTTCGGTTGATACCTTCATCGGCGATGGCGACTATGCGAACGGCTCGGTGACCTTCCCGCTCTCGTACATCGGCTCGGACAATACGCAGGGCGGCAAGACCGCTGGCGAGGCGCTGATCAAGGCCATGGGAGGCAAGGGCAAGATCTACATTCAGAATACGGTGCCTGGCACCAGTACGACCGATCAGCGCCAGCAGGGCTGTCAGCAGGCCATTACGGCGGCGGGCAGCGCGGTGACGCTGGTGGGCGTGGACTTCAACGGCGATAGCGCGTCCAAGGCGACTGAGCAGACCGCCGCGAAGCTCCAGAGTACGCCGGACCTGGGAGGCATCTTTGGCACGAATATCTTCGGCTCGGAGGGCGCGGCCCAGGCGGTGAAGAATGCGAACAAGCAGGGCCAGGTTAAGATTGCCAATTTCGACGCGCCCGAGCAGGCCATCACCGATCTGAAAAATAACGCGGTGGATATTGTCATCGCGCAGAAGCCCGGCGATATGGGCAGCACCGGCGTGCAGTTCGCCGTGGACGCGCTCAATGGCAAGACCAGCGCTATCCAGAAGCGGGTGGCCACCGGCTATGTGATTATCACCCGCGATAACGTCGATACCCCCGAAGCACAGAACGCGGTCTACAAGAGCAATTAATCTCCTCGCGTAGATCCTGATCTTCACAGCAGGAGAAGGCCCGGCGAGCTTTCTCCTGCTGGCTCATGAAAGGTGTGATATGAAGCTGGTACACACGGATTCCACGTGGGATCTCCGGCGACAATCTCTGGTACTGGTCAGCCGCTTCTGGGCCTGGCTCTTTCTGCTGATCCTGATCATCTTTTTCGCGTTTACCGGTCCCGGCTTTTTTACTTTTGATAATTTTCAATCGCTGATCTTTAATATGGCGCCGATGCTGCTGATGGCTCTGGGGCAGACATTTGTGATTATTTGCGCCGGCATCGATCTGTCCACCGGCTTTATCATGGGCTTCGCGGCGGTGATTGCCGCGCAGGTGATGACCGCGCTCAACGGACATGTGCCTTTTCCGCTGCTGCTGCTGATCAGTATTGGCGTGGGTCTGCTGGTGGGGACGCTGCCCGGTCTGATCAACGGGGTGGTCGTGGCGCGTTTGAAAATTCCTCCCTTTATCGCGACTCTTGGCATGTATGGCATCGCGCGCGGCGCGGGCTTTCTGATTTCGGGCGGTCTGCCGATCAGTGTGCAGATTAACAACGTGGGCACCCTGGGTAATGCCAGCCTGCTCTATTACCATCCCGCCGTCGGCTTCTCCTTTTTCAATCCCCCCGTCCTGCCGGACACGGCCAGGGCGCGAGATCTGATCTCGGTCCTCCCCTTGCAGGTCATTCTGGTGATCGTGATTGTGCTGGTCTGTCACTGGCTGCTCAGTCAGACAAAATTCGGCAAGCACACTTACGCGCTGGGAGGCGGCTTTGAGGCCTCGCGGCGGGTCGGCATTCCGGTCAATCGCCACCTGATCCTGATCTACGCGCTGTCGGCCTTGCTGACCGCTATCGCGGGCGTGCTCTATGTGCTGCGCTACACCAGCGGGGCCGCCGATGCCGGCGACGCGCTGATGCTGGACTCAATCGCCGCCGTGGTAATCGGTGGCGCGTCTCTCTTCGGCGGCGAGGGTACGATTGTGGGAACGTTGATCGGTTCGCTGATTATCGCGATTCTCAACAATGGTCTGGTGATCGTCGGCGTAGAGGGCTACTGGCAATTTATCGCGGTGGGCGTGGTGATTATTCTGGCCGTGATGATCGATCAGGCCAAGGCGCGCCTGGCGCGGTAGGAGAAAAAGAGATGTCTGAAGCAGAGAACCTGCGGGAAGAGAAAAACGTGGCGACTGCGCCGGAGCCGGCGGCGACTACCCCGGTTCTCCAGGTGAAGCAACTGGCCAGGCATTTCGGCGGCCTGGTGGCGGTCAATCAGGTGAGCCTGGAGATCTGGCCGGGCGAGGTGGTGGGTCTGCTGGGAGACAACGGCGCGGGCAAATCGACGCTGATCAAGCTGATTTCGGGGGTCTACCGCCCCGATGGCGGGCAGATCCTCTTTGAAAATCAGGAGGTGGTCTTTACCTCGCCGCTGGATGCTCGCAACCGGGGCATTGAGACGATCTACCAGGATCTGGCCCTGTGCGAAAATCTGGATGCGGTATCCAACATTTTCCTGGGCCGCGAACGCACCCGGCGCCGCCTGGGCCTGCTGCGCGAACTGGACAGAAACGCGATGCTCAAGGAGACGCGCCAGCTTTTAGAGCGCCTGGACATCAGGATTCCCGATCTACTCAAGCCTATCCGCAATCTGTCAGGTGGCCAGCGCCAGGCCGTCGCCATCGCCCGCGCAATCTACTGGAACGCGCGCCTGATGATTATGGACGAGCCGACCGCCGCGCTGGGCGTGATCGAGCAGCAGAAGGTGCTCCAGCTCGTGCGCACCCTGCGCGAACAGGGCGTACCGGTGATCCTGATCAGCCACAACATGCAGGATGTCTTCGCCGTGGCGGACCGGGCCATCGTCATGCGCCGTGGCCAGAAAGTCGGTGAAGTGCTGGTGAAAAACTCCAGCAGCGACGAAATCGTCAGATTGATGGTCGGCGCGGCAGAATAGCAGACATTAGCTGGCCCGCTATTTGTTCGCTGCATTACGGGTAAAAGCGCAGCAAGCGAATAGCAGGTCAGCTAACGTCTGCTATTCGCTTTTGTGAATCAGAGATATAAAAAGGCAATCCTCCCAGCAGGCTCGACAAGATTTGCTAACCTTCTTTGTTGAAAAACGATCTTCGCTTAAAAAGCCATGAACCTGACTAACGCAACAGGCACATTTTTCCTAAGTGAACGTTTTTCAACCATCAATATGGCCAGGCAAAAAATGTCCACTGCCTACGCATAAGTAAAACATGCCCATTGCGCTATTTTTGCAGCATTGCCCTGCTTAGCCCTGATCTGGCGGCGGAGCCTCCACCGTTGCCGCTGGTGGCGTCTGGGGCGGCAGGGGCGGCTGGCCCGGCTGCGGCTGCCAGGGCTGTGCCTGCGGCTGGTCCCAATGCGGCTGCCTCATGGGATATGCGCTCCCTGGAGTCGTCGTTTTGCGCCAGCCAAAGATGGCCCAGACTATCAGTGCCCAGGCCGGCAGAGAGAAAACAAGGTTTATGACGTTCAGAATGATCGGGAACTGTGTTATATTTATATGTGCCTGATACATGTATTCTGGCAGCACGACTTCAACGATAGTCGTGATGATCTGAGAGACGATGAGGAGCAGAAAGATGATCAGAGCCAGCAGCGAAAGCCGTGGATGTTTCTGCCACCACACCACCGCCAGGATAAGGCCTATCAGCCAGATAATAATATAGGGAATGCTGTACGATAGTTGAATCAGTACTGTTAGCAGCATGAGATGCCTATCCTCCAATATATGAGCTATATTACTCGACGCTACAGATGTGTTGTCTCTTATATTAACGAAATGGATGGCCTTCTGGTTGTCACTTGCGCCAGGGAAATCGCCCGCACGGTATTTTTGCTCGTTTCCTTGAATGAGGAGAGTAAGAGGGGCAACGCTTGCCTGATGGGATATGATAGTTTTGTATAACCTCGTCAATTTACCAGGGGTCTGGTGTGAAGAAAGGACCATCTTATGACACAGAACGATCATCCCTCGCCGGCTACGCTGTCTGTCTGGGCGGGCGAAGAGGCTTTGCACTGGCAGGGGGCCACGCAGGTGCCCGTTGTCCACAGCGTTTCCTTTGGCTATGAAGATATAGAGAGCTGGCAGGAGGTCGCGCTGGGGAAACGGGCCGGCCATATTTACGGACGCAATACCAATCCCACGGTGGCGGCTTTCGAGGAGAAGGTGCGCCAGTTGGAAGGGGCCGAAGCCGCGACCAGCTTTTCTACGGGCATGGCGGCCATCAGTAATACGCTGTTTACGCTGCTGGCACCGGGGGAGCGCGTTGTCTCGGTCAAGGATACTTACGGGGGCACGAATAAGATATTCCTCGAATTTCTACCGCGCTGGCAGGTGGAGGTGGCGCTGTGCGAGACGACGGACTTCGCGGCCATTGAGGACAGCGTGGCGCAGGGCTGCAAGGTGCTCTACCTGGAAACACCTACGAATCCCACGTTGAAGGTGCTGGATATCGCTCGCCTGGCGCGGGCCGCGCATCGCGTTGGCGCTACGGTGGTGGTCGATAATACCATCGCGACTCCCCTTAATCAGAATCCGCTCGCGCTGGGCGCTGACCTGGTGTTGCACAGCGCTACCAAGTTTCTCGGCGGCCATGCCGATGCCCTGGGCGGCGTGGTCTGCGGTCCCAGAACCTTGATCGAGCAGATTTATCATTACCGCGAAATTACCGGGGCGACGCTCGATCCGATGGCGGCCTATCTGCTGCTGCGCGGTATGAAGACGCTGCATTTGCGCATTCGTCAGCAGAACGCCAGCGCGCTGCGCATTGCCCGCTATCTCCAGGACCACCCCGCCGTTTCGCGGGTCTTCTATCCGGGT
>DASZXF010000722.1:0-3481 GCA_035546055.1 Ktedonobacteraceae bacterium | reverse complement strand
GAGCTTGCCAGTATTGCAGGATTTTCTCCTTATCACTATTACCGGGTGTTTAGCGCCTATGTGGGCCTGC
This sequence comes from Ktedonobacteraceae bacterium, assembly GCA_035546055.1. GTDB lineage: Bacteria > Chloroflexota > Ktedonobacteria > Ktedonobacterales > Ktedonobacteraceae > Paraktedonobacter. Next base: position 3,411 of record DASZXF010000722.1, on the reverse strand, counting down.
CGGTGATGGAGTATATCAGGCGCAGGCGTCTGGCCTATGCCGCCAGTGAACTTGGCGGCGGCAGGCGTATTATCGATATCGCCCTGGATTATGGCTTTGATACGCACAATGGCTTCGCCAAGGCCTTTCGCAAGGTCTATGGCTGTTCCCCGGAAAAATATCGCGTTCATGTAGTAGAGCGAACGCCCGCCAGGATCGATTTACATCGCCTGGTGGATTATCACCTGACAGGAGGAATTGTCGTGGAACCAAAAATCATCACAAAACCAGCGGCGAAGGTGGCCGGCTATGAACTGAAAACCACATGCCGCGAGGGGAAAAATCTTCAGGATATCCCGGCCTTCTGGAGCCGTATGATGCCAGAAAAGCTGGAGACGCTCCATCAGAAGCTTCATGCTGTCCATCACAACGAACTGGGCCTCTGCTTACCGCCTGACACAGCCACCGGCGACTTTTCGTATGTCATCGCTCTTGAGGTCCATGATTATGAAGATCTGCCGCCAGAGATGTTTCGCGGTGAAGTACCGGCGGCCACTTATGCCGTTTTTGCTATTCCCCCGGTTGAGGATAGCGGTACCCAGTTTTCAGATGCGATCCAGGGCACGTGGAAGTACATTTACGATGATTGGTTTCCCACCTCTGGCTATGAGTTTGCCACTGGCAAAGCGGACTATGAACTCTACTATGAGGGCAGAAAAGTAGAGATCTATATTCCGGTCGTGAAGAAAGAGTAATGGGCGTTATCCCCGGTGTTTCTTGCCTGCCGCAGAGAGTCGCTTCGCTCATCAGCTTTTGAAGTCTCCGGGGCGGCAGATCGACAACCAGGCATAATTCAGTGTGCGGCTGCTTCGCCCGGTGTGGGTTCCAGGCGGGCTAACAGGGCCAGGGCGTAAACCTCTTCTACGCTCTGGCCGTCGTACATCTGGTCGCGCATCATCAGGCGGTAGTGGCATTTCCAGCGGCGAGCCGGCCAGGGGGCGAGCTTGAAAAGCGTGTAAGTTTCGACCTGTTTTTCCAGGGCTTCGCGCAGGCGGATCTCGTCTTGCGCGTCAATTCCACATGCATCCAGGCGCTTATACAGTTCTTCGTTGAGCATTTTTTGTTATCTACCTGCTTATAGGAAATGGTGATGGAAATGGCCCCATTGCCGGGAACTCCCTGTTCTACTCTATGTGTGCGAGACAGGGACAGGCGGCCCCTCTCAGATAGAAGCCATGACCATCTATTCAAAGTGCGGTTTCTGTCTTTTGCTACGCGGTGATGCGCGAAAGGCCACACGGCTCACACACTTCTATCTGAGCCTTTGCTTTCGACGGCCACGCTCTGGCGCATGGCGGCGCGAATTTCGGCAGTGCTCAGCTCGTCCCAACTGGTATAGGGCAGTTGCCGGGGCATGACCTCAAAGGGACCAGTCCATTTTTTGGCGTGTTCTTCCATCCAGTCTAACACTTCATACGATTTTTTGCGCGCTTCCGCGACAATAGGGTATTGCAGGGCGGCGCGCTCGTACACTTCCTGGTCTTTGGTGTAAACGCTGTAGTCCTCGCGGATAACTACGTCAACATACAGGTCGGTGTAGATAATTTCCTGCGTTTGCGTGGTGTATGCGGGCGCGGGCAGGGTGACATCGCAGTAGCCTGAACTGAATTTCCCATTCTGGTCATAGCTGATGTGGATGGCAAACCATTGATCCGGCCAGATATAGGTCAGCGTGTGGTGATCCGCATAGAAAAAGTCTGGTTTCCAGTGCCGGGGCTTCCAATGCTTCCTGGTGCCAATGGGCGACCAGATACAGATATAATCGTCGCTCACGGGAAGCTGAAAGCCCTGCCAGGCGGCCCAGGGATCACCGCTCACCAGCATTTTGCGAACCTCTGCCTCTAATAACATATCGTTTCCTTTCTTTGTGTCTCATTCGTCCTCATGTATTATACAAGAATTGCACCGCTTATGGATACCTTTTTCATTCTATCCGAGCGCCAGAAAGGAAAGATGGAGTCTTCTCGATGCTGTCAGCGCGTCCCGCATCTTTCAGATTGCGGCAAGCGGCTTGGAGACAGGCGACCAGGCAAGCGGACACACTCGCTTGCCTGTTCGCCTGTCCCTAAGCCGCTTACCGCACAAAAAAGCAGGGATCATCCCTGCTTACCTGGCTTTAGAAGCCGCCGCGTGAGTGAATGATCTGCCCGGTGATCCATTGTGCGGCCTCGCTGGCCAGGAAGGCGACCAGGCGCGCGGCATCCTCTGGCTGGCCCAGGCGGCCCAGCGGCGCCATCGTGAGCAGTTTTTGCTTCAACGCTGGATCGGCGCTGATCCAGCCTGTATCCGTGGGACCAGGATCGACCGCGTTGACCAGGATGTGACGCGGCGCCAGTTCGGCGGCCAGGGTAATAGTGAAGGCCGCGATGGCTCCTTTGGTCGCTACATAGGCCAGTTCGCCGGGCATGGGCTGGCTTTCTCCCGAAACCAGGTTGATGATGCGTCCGCCGGGTTCACCGGAATAGCGGCGGGCAAATTCGACGCTCAAAAGAAAGGGGCCGCGCATATTGACCGCGTAGTGTGTGTCCAGGGTGGACGCGTCCAGGCGTTCATAGCCATCTCTGGTCGAATAGGCTGCGTTGTTGACCAGAATGGCGGGCGGCCCCAGGCGCGCTTCCACCTCGTCCATAATGCGCGTGGCCGTCGCGGGCTGGCTGAGGTCCGCTTCCAGGCAGGCGCAGCGCACACCCGCCGCCTGGATTTCCCGCTGCAGTTCGCCAGGACCGCCCTCTTCCGGGCCATACTGTTCCTGGTCATATGTACCCCAGGAGGTAAAGAAAATGTCGCAGCCCTGAGCGGCCAGGGCGCGGCTAATGGCGGCTCCCATGCCCTGCCGGCGGCTTGCTCCTGTTACAATAGCGATACGGCGTTGTTCTGTCATGATCTTCCATCTCCTTGTGTCTTTTCGTCCTGAATTTTCATGTAGCCGGGGAAGAAACTGGTAGCGCGAGTTGAGGCAAATGCAGCGAAGCGTAGTCCTGCTATGATGGGGATAGCTGCGGAGAGTACAGGACCATACAGAGAAAAGATGCCCTTTTTGCGGGATGAGGGGATCTATGCAGAAGTATACGCCGGTCATTCTCCAGGCATAGCATGACAGCACGAACGCAAACAGAGGACATTTTCCGCCCTGTGCGTTGTTTGCTACCAGCCTATGCTTAGAAAGTTCCCAACGTTTTCCTCCCGAAAAATGAAGTTGATACATTTATCATACATGACCGCCAGCCCTTCTGACAAGCCCCAGGTTGCAATCTTCATCGACCTGTCCAGGTCGCAACTCGCACCTTCGGCGCTCAGCTGGTTACATGAGTCCTCCCCCATGTTTCTGAGGCGGCCCCAGGCGCTGGTTGCGCCCCACCCCAAGGGAAAGGA
>DASZXF010000721.1:0-3125 GCA_035546055.1 Ktedonobacteraceae bacterium | reverse complement strand
GCCACGGTGACGGTTGTCCGTTGTCCAGCCAGCGAAAGGGTCAGACGATCTCCAGCATGTACGGCAAAGTTTTGCGCCAGCGTCATGCCAAGGTAGATCTGGCCGGGATGCAGATCGGCAAAATGAGCAGCCTGTCCATCGGCAGTGCGCAGCGGACCAAAAACCCGGTCAAAATCCGCCGGGGCCGCCAGCACATTGATGCCTGGCCGGGAAAAGCCGGTGCGCGGTGAGAGCAACTGGGCCGCGTGATAATCCTCGGCCAGGGCGCTCGCGGCCTCGATCCCGGTCTGCGCACGCAGGGCCGCGAGATAGCTCACTACCTGGGCCTGGCTAAAGGTGCCGGTCACGGCTTCGTCGAGTTGACCGACCGAGGCAAGCTGCTGAGCACTGGCGGAATACGCCAGACTCTCATTGATGCCAGGCGCGGCGGTCATGAGCGCGGTGGAGAGCATGAGTCCGCAGAGCAAGACCAGGGTATGACCGGGGCAGCGGAGCATATTGCGCGCCCCCATCACGAAGAACAAACGCCTGTTCAATCCAAAGCTGAGCAGCAGAAGCAGGGCCAGCCCGGTCAAAACAACCAGCAGCGCAGTGAGCGTATTCGGAGCCAGCCCGGCTATCAGATTATCTGTTAATCCGTTCTTCATAGACATGCTCTTTCCTTACGATCTGCTTTTGCGGCTGATTCTGGTCTGTACAGCGGCGCCAGCTCCGTGGACCGGCGTTTGCTCTGCTTCGGCGGCCATACGACCATCCTGCATGCTCAGCAGACGCCCGGCCTGCCGAGCCACTTCGGGCGCGTGCGTGACCCAGACAAAGGTTATTGTATGAAGGCGGTTGAGTTCGAGCATCAGATGGGTAATCTCCTGGCCAGTCTGGCTATCCAGCGCGCCGGTTGGCTCGTCGGCCCAGACAATGGCCGGACGCGTCACCAGGGCACGGGCGATGGCGACTCGCTGGCTCTGGCCGCCGCTCAGTTCGGCGGGCCGATGGCGCGCCCAATCCTCCAGTCCAACCTCCTCCAGAGCCTCCCACGCTCGCGCTCGCGCTTCACGCGCTCGCACTCCATTGACCAGCAGGGGCAACTCGACATTTTCCAGGGCGCTCAGAACTGGCAAGAGATTGTAATTCTGGAAAATAAACCCCATCTCGCGGGCGCGAAAAGCCGTCAACTGGCGATCCGAGAGACCTGTCAATGACTGCCCGGCAATGGTAATCTGGCCGGAGGTGACGCTATCAAGACCGCTCAGGCAGTTGAGCAGCGTGGTTTTCCCACAACCACTTGGTCCCATGATAGCCACCACTTCCCCACGGCGAATATGGACATCCACCCCGTTCAAGGCTCGCAGTCTGAGTTTGCCGGCGTGGTACTCTTTGCGGAGGTCTGTGGCTTCGACGATCATCTCATCGCCGCCTGTAAGCTTCTTTTGCATAGGTGGTGCGTTCCTTTCATGGCCAGCAGTGTAGCAAGCCTGGCGTGCCGCGCGCATCGTAGAGGTTTACCTGTAGAAATCTACCTGGAGAGGTCTCTCTTTTTCTTTGCTCACCAGGCTGCTATACTGAGGCACAGAACAGACGTGCTGCTATGGAGAGGAAAAAGATATGACTACTGCTGGCAATATGCGCATCTTCCGCTGGTTTTTTCTGTGCTGGGTGGGTGTGGTCTATCTCTGGGGCATCTGGGGAGGAGCCACGGTTACGAATATCGGCAGCAAGCAGATGATTGTCATCGCCAACGATGGTCTGAAAGGAGGCGCTTTCTTTTCTCCGGGCGATCTACCGCGCCTGGGACTTGTTACCCTGGTCCTCGTAATCTATGGCGCCTTGCTCTGGCTTGGCCTCTCAGGAGGAATCAGGCGCCGTCTGGCCTGGATCTATTTTCCTCTCCAGGGCGGACTGGTGCTGGCTGCCAGCCTGGCGCTTTCGCAGACGATGATTGCTCTGAACCTGTATCTGGCCCTGACCCTGGCCGCGATTGTGATGTTCAAACAGCCGCGCCTGGTGGTCAGCGTGGCCCTGGAATGCGTGGGACTTTTTCTGCTGGCGGCCTTTCTGGAAGCAACACCCCTGCGCAAAAGTGAGACCAGTCCTTTCCTCTGGGCTATGGCGCTCAGTACACTGCCTGACTATATGGCTACGATTCTTTTTGTCAGTGGATATATCTTGCTCTACCTGCAACAGATGCGGATACAGGCACAGTTGCGGCGGGCCTACGCGGAACTGGAAACCGCTCATATCCAGCATCTCATCTCGGCGGAGTATATCGCGGCCTTGACTCGCCTGACTGAGCGCCAACGCCTGGCCCGCGAACTACATGATACGCTGGCACAGGGTCTGACCGGACTGCTGATGCAGATGGAGGCGATTCGCGCGGGTTTGCTCTTTCAGCGCTATCCCGATGTCCTGGAGATGGTGGAGCAATCGCTGGACGGGGCGCGCACAGCCCTGGCGGACGCGCGGGACGCCATCGGCGATCTACGCGCAAGCGAGGTGACACCGGAGGGTCTGGTTGCCCTGGTACGCGGAGAAATCGAGGCGACCGGCCTGGAGTACCAGGCGGAGTTGGAGACGCTGGCCCGTGTGCCACTGGCCATGTGTGAGCAGGTGCGGCGCATGATCTCAGAAGGGCTGACCAATATTGTCAAACATGCCAGAGCGTCGACCATTCGCGTGGTTGTGACCCCCCAGCCAGCAGGGCTGGACATCACAATTGAAGATAATGGGATTGGCTTTGATCCTGCCAGTGAACATACACGCTCCGGGCATTATGGCTTGCTCGGCCTGCGCGAACGGGCACGCCTGATCGGTGGTCGCTGTACCCTGGAGAGCACACCGGGCAAGGGTACCCTTCTCTTCCTGCAGGTGCCCCTGGTTCAGACGGAAGATGACAACGGGGACGAGGAGGTACCGGCGTTGGCAAGACAGGCAGAGACGACTCCACAGGCAACGATCCCCATTTCATTGGCCAGGCAACAGGAAAGGCTGATGATGCATGAATAATACCACTGAACATATCCGGGTGCTGATTGCCGATGACCACCTGATGGTGCGCATGGGTCTGCGCATGATGCTGCGCATGAGCGCACAGATTGAACTGGTCGGCGAGGCCAGCGATGGACGCGAGG
>DASZXF010000720.1:0-15260 GCA_035546055.1 Ktedonobacteraceae bacterium | reverse complement strand
GCACCGACGACCGATGTCGTGGGTACCCCGGCGGCAGCGCTCGAAGCAAAGCAAGCATAGCTCCCGTTGTATTCGGCAAGCGCGCAGATCTGTCGCAAGCGGCAGTCTGTGCGCTTGCTTTTTTCTGAACCGCCTTTTTCTCCGGGCTTACTCTGTCAAAACAACCATACGCCAACCAGTTCAAGCATCAGCCAGGCGAGAATACAACTTTATCATCTGCTATCATTGTCCGCCTCAGCCATCAGTGCTCTCAATTTAGCTGCGGTATCTTCCTGGGCCAGAGGCGTATAGATAACCATTTGCAGTTCAGGCTGCCCTGGCATGGGAAAAAGGGTCTGGTGAAAGGCGATCCATTTGATCGGTTCGCTGTAACATACTCGCCATCCGCTCGCAAGTCCGCTTTGGTGAGAAAGTCAGGCAAATAGAGCAGCTTGTTGCGCGTAAAAAGCAGAGTGTATAATGATCGTGAATCACCATTCTATGCATGGTGAGATAGCTAACTGTTCGTCGCCGGATACTTACCAGGAGAGGTAAGTCACTTCAGCCAGCCATACCCCACCAGTCAAAGAGTATGGCGCTCGCTACTCAAAGGAGAGTTGCTTATGCCTGAACAGGATTTCATGCCCATTCAAAACTTCGATTATCTTGAGTTTTACGTGGGTGACGCCAAACACACTGCCTATTACTTTACACATGCCTGGGGCTTCGTCCCCATCGCCTATGCCGGCCTGGAAACTGGCGTGCGTGATCGCACCAGTTACGTGCTGGAACAGGGCAATATTCGCCTGATCATCACTTCAGCCCTGGGACCAGAAGGGGCCATTGCTGAGCATGTTCACCTGCATGGAGATGGCATCAAAGATGTGGCCTTCCGCGTGGAGAGCGCCGAGCGAGCTTATCGCGAGGCAACCACGCGCGGGGCGCAGGGTGTAATGGAGCCAACCGTGCGCCGCGATCAGTACGGCGCGGTGACGCTGGCCTCTATCGCGACCTATGGCGAAACTATCCATACCTTTGTGGAACGCCAGGATTACAAGGGCGCCTTTTTGCCGGGTTTCCGCGCCCTCGAAAGCACCACGCCACGCCGTTCGCGTCCCGCCGGTCTGGCCGGCCTCGATCACGTGGTTGGTAACGTTGAACTGGGCAAGATGAACGAGTGGGTGGGCTTCTACGAAAAGGTCATGGGCTTTACGCAGATGATCCATTTCGATGATCGCCAGATCAGCACCGAATACTCGGCTTTGATGTCCAAGGTTATGCAGAACGGCAGTGGACGCATCAAACTGCCCATCAACGAACCGGCTCCTGGTCGCAAAAAATCGCAAATTGAGGAATACCTGGACTTTTACCGCTCGCCCGGCGTGCAACACCTGGCACTGATTACTGATGATATTGTCGGTACCGTGCGCAATCTCTCCGAGCGCGGGGCGGAATTTTTGCGCACGCCGCACAGTTACTATGAGACGGTGCTGGAGCGCGTGGGCCATATCGACGAAGATATTGAGCAACTGGCCGAACTGGGCATTCTGGTGGATCACGATGACGAGGGCTATCTCCTGCAAATCTTCTCCAGGCCGGTGGTCACACGGCCCACGGTGTTCTTTGAGGTTATTCAGCGCAAGGGCGCGCGTGGCTTCGGCGAGGGCAACTTCAAAGCACTTTTCGAGGCTCTGGAACGCGAACAAGAACTGCGAGGCAATCTGTAGATGAAGCTGGTTACGTTCAAAACCATCAACAACATAACATATGCGGGGGTGCTTCGCGGCGAGCGGGTGTTGCCGCTCAATTATCCAACCCTGCTGGAACTGTTACAAGATCCAGAGGGAGTTCAGAAGGCCCGCCAGTTGCTGGAAAGCGATGAGCAGGGACTGGCCCTCAAAGACATCAAGCTGCTCACGCCTGTTCCCAATCCGCCAACCATGCGCGACTTCTACGCCTTTGAACAGCATGTCGCGGCGGCGCGTGCGCTGCGGGGTCTGGACATGATTCCTGAGTGGTACGAAATTCCAACTTTTTACTTCACCAATACCAGCGAAATCTATGGACACGATGAGCCGGTGCCCTATCCGGTGGGCAGTCACGAGCTGGACATTGAACTGGAAATCGCCTGCGTGATCGGACGCGAGGGCAAGGACATTGCCGTTGAAGAGGCCGCCGCCTACATCGCGGGCTACACGATCATGAACGATTGGAGCGCGCGCGACTTTCAACGTCTGGATATGAAGCTCAATCTAGGACCAGGCAAAGGCAAGGATTTTGCCACCTCGCTCGGTCCCTGGCTGGTTACACCCGATGAGCTGGCCTCCCGCCGCAACGGCAGCGGAGCCAGCGAGCGCTACGACATGACCATGCTGGCCCGCGTGGATGGTCAGGAAATCTCGCGCGGCAACTTTCAGCAGATTTACTACAGTTTTCCCCAGATCATCGCTTACGCCTCGCGCAATGTACGCCTGCGGCCCGGCGATGTGCTTGGCTCCGGTACGGTCGGCACCGGCTGTCTGCTCGAAATTGGCACCGGGGTTCATCCCTGGTTTCAGCGCGGGGAAACGATAGAACTGGAAATTGATGGGATTGGCGTTCTGCGGAATACCATTGTCTAGTTGCCAGAGATCGACTCTGCGTCGTCTCCTGGTAAGGTTTACAGGAGAAAAAGCATATGCCACCCTATCATAGCCTGGGCACAATTCCACCGAAACGGCACACGCAATTCCGCAAGCCGGACGGTACGCTCTACTCGGAGGAGCTTTTTGGCATTGAGGGCTTCTCCAACAATTATTCAAACCTGTACTATCACTATCCACCCACGCGTGTCAAACGGGTTGAACCCTTTAGCAAACGCCAGCTGGTGGAATGGGAGCAGGATGTTCAACGCCATCACCACCTCAAAACGGCCCGGCTCAAGCCAGGAGGTGACGCGGTTCAGGGCAATCAGATTCTCATGTTTAACAAGGATCTGACCATTGGCATCGCTCTGGCCACCGAGCAGATGCATTACTTTTATCGCGATGGCGAAGCGGATACCATGTACTTCGTTCACGAGGGGCATGGCGTGCTGGAAACGACCTTCGGCCTGCTGCCCTACCATGAAGGCGATTATATCCTGATTCCGCGCGGCACAACCTATCGCTTCGCGCTGGCCGAGGGTAGTCCCTCCTCGCGCTTCCTGGTTGTGGAGGCGCGCGGCAGCATTGAGCCGCCGCGCCGCTACCTGAGTCCCAACGGGCAATTGCTGGAACACGCGCCCTACTGTGAACGCGACATTCGCCGACCAGCGGAACTGGTCACGCACACCGAGCGCGGAGATTTCGAGGTGCGCGTCAAAGTGGGCGATCTGATCTCCAGCTACCATTACGACTTCCATCCGCTCAACGTGGTTGGCTGGGATGGCTGCGAATATCCCTGGATCTTCAACATCGCCGATTTTGAGCCAATTACCGGGCGCGTCCATCAGCCCCCGCCGGTTCACCAGACCTTCCAGGGGCCGAACTTCGTCGTCTGCTCGTTTGTTCCGCGCAAGCTCGACTATCACCCGCTCTCGATTCCGGTGCCATACAATCACAGCAACATCGATAGCGATGAGATGCTGTATTATGTCAACGGCAACTTTGGCAGCCGGCGCGGCATCGAGCGCTCATCGATCTCGCTGCACCCGCGCGGCATCCCGCATGGACCACATCCAGGCGCGGTCGAAAAGAGCCTGGGCGCCGAGCGCACCGAGGAACTGGCTGTGATGATCGACACCTTCTATCCTCTTAAATACACCTCTCTCGCCCGTACAGTGGACGACGAGCAGTACCCGTATAGCTGGTTTGACGCGTAAAAAAGCTGGCGCAAAGAGCCATGTGAGGAGAAAACAGGCTGCTGTTCTCTCCTCACATGGCCATGACTTTCGTCACAGCCGCAAAAATGTACCCATTGGCACATCCCTGCTGCCCACAACCCGGGATATACTTCGAGCGTAATATGAAATGAGGCCCGCAGAGTGGACCCCACACGTTCAGCAGACAAGGAAAAACGAGGCATCACATCATGGACTACCGCTCGCAGCGCGATTACTATAGAGCACAACGCCGGGCCTTTCGCCGCCAGAGACGCGGTTACTTCGGAGGCGTCGGCGGGGTTATCTGGTTGATTATCATTATCTCGATCTTTACCAGTCACTCTTTCTGGGCAATCTGGCCGCTGATGTTCTTCGGCATCCCCTTTTTCTTCTGGGTTATCAGGCCCATGTTGCAGGGCAACGCCATGAACCAGCAGCAGCAGTACAGCCAGCCCGGCTACCAGCAACCTGAGCAGCCCTACACGCAACAGCCCTATCAGCAACCGGACTACCAGCCGTACACCCAGGGCTACGCGGCTCAGCAGTCGGCCAACCAGCCCCACGAAACCTACCAGGAGGGCGGCCAGGCCTATCAATATCAGCCAGAACAGCAGCAGACTCAGCAATATGAAGAACCGCTGACCATGTATCCCCAGGAATAAGCGGCTGACCAACCTGCAATAAAGAAAGAGCCACCTGAGCACATTTCTCTGCTCAGGTAGCTCTCCTGCCAGGACCGCCGTTTATTCCGGCAAACGCGCAAGAATCCGGTCAAGCATCGTCTCCATACGGTCAAAGCGGCTCGCGTGATCCGCTTTCATCTGGCTCATATCCTGCTCTATACGATCAAAGCGGCTCGCGTGATCCGCAAGCTTCGCATTCATCTGACTCATATCCAGTTCCATATGACCGAGCATCCTGGTATGGCCTGCGATTGCCATTTTCGTCATATCCATGTTCTGTTCCACATAACCAAAGAGCCTGGTATGCTCAGCGAGCGTTGCTTTTATCGAACTCACATCTTGCTCCACGCCAGCCATACGCCCATCCATAGTACCCAGACGATTATCTATCCCGTCCAGCCGCATATCTACCTTCTCCAGATGGCTATCTATCCCATCCAGTCGCGTATCTACCTGGAGGAGGTGGCTATCCATTCCGTCCAGTCGCGCGTCTACTTTCTCCAGATGATTGTGTAACGCGCCCAGATGCTCCTCTACTTTGTCCAGGCGGCCATCCATCTCGCGCACATGCTCATTCACTTGCTTCAGGTGAGACAATATCTGCTTGATATCATGTTCCTGGCTCTTTACCACCCCGAATGTCGCGGTTACGTGCAACTGGAGTTCGTTGATGCTTTCGGCGGTAAATTTCTCCAAGGTTGATAACCTTTCTTCTACTGTGGGCATACGCGTGTTCCTATCCTTCCATACTTCAAATTACTTGCCCAGCCACCGGGTAGGATCGGTATGATTGTACCATGACCGGTGCCCCGACGTTGAGCAGTTTTCACCTCTTTTCTAGTAGTTGGTCAAGGTTTAAACGCAAGGCAAGTCAAGCGGGAGTGCAGAGGGCGGCAGCCCTTTGCCGGGGCGCGGGGTGTCCCCCGCCTTTCCTCTCTTCCCTCGCCGCCGCAGGCGGCGCACTTTGCGGATGGAGTTTGACAGTCTACTAGTATAATGTTTTGTCAATCTACTGAATAGTTCCAATTTTAGGATTATATATCAATGAGCAATCGCTTAAAAAATAGGTGGACGGCACTTTGTCGTGGCGAAGGAGGCGCCTGGCAAATTGGCCCATATGCTTGCGGGCCAATTGTCTCTCGACAGAATCTCTGGCGTCCTTTATAGTATCTGGCATATGCCTGATTTTATTTGAGTCTGTGCGTTTTCCAGGCGTAGAGAGGTAGCAAAGCAATTATGCCAACTGTTTGGGATCAGCGCTATGCGCAGCGTGTTCAGCGTATCCAGGGTTCAGCCATTCGCGAGTTGTTAAAAGTCACCGAGATGCCCGGTGCTATTTCTCTGGCCGGTGGACTGCCAGCCGGAGAGATTTTTCCGCTTGAACAGATTTCTGAGGTTACGCAGCGGATTCTGGCCACCCAGGGTCAGCAAGCACTGCAATACGGACCCACCGAGGGCTACACGCCGCTACGCGAGTTGCTGGCGGAACGCCTGAGCGCCGAGGGAGTCAGGGTTTCGCGGGACAATATCGTGATTATATCCGGTTCGCAGCAGGGTCTTGATCTGCTGGGCAAGCTCTTTGTCAACCCTGGTGATCCTCTGCTGGTGGAATCACCTACCTATATGGGAGCGCTGCAAGCCTTTAATCCCTACGAGCCGCAGTACATCGCGGTGCGTTCGGATGAGCAGGGCATTGTGACAGCGGAACTGGAGTCGGCGCTGCAACGCCATCCAACCTGCATGTATGTGCTACCCTCTTTCCAGAATCCCTCCGGTATAACCTTTACGCTGGAACGGCGCCAGCAGTTGATCGAACTGGCCGGGCGCTACAATGTGCCGATTCTGGAGGACGATCCCTACTCGCAGTTGCGCTTCGAGGGTGAGTCGCTGCCTTCACTGCTGGCCCTGGAGCACGCGCGCCAGCAACAGGCGGGCCAGGAAGATCCTTTCTACCAGGGCAACGTCATCCTGCTGAATACCTTCTCCAAGGTACTGACTCCCGGCCTGCGCGTGGCCTGGATTGTCGCGCCGGCAGAGGTCTGCCGCAAATTGACCCTGGCCAAGCAGGGAACCGACCTTCACACGGCGACGTTCAATCAGATGATCGCCTATGAACTCATGCGCGAGGGCTTCCTGGAGAAGCATGTGCCTGTGATCCGCGCGCTGTATCGTGAGCGGCGTGATGCCATGCTGGCCGCGCTCGCGGAGTATTTCCCCGACACCGTACACTGGACGCATCCTGAAGGCGGCCTGTTCCTGTGGGTGACTGTGCCAGAAGGTATCGATACCGCTCAGTTGCTCGGTGATGCGCTGGAGTATCGCATCGCCTTTGTACCCGGCGCGGCTTTTCACGCCAATGGCGGCGGCGCCAATACCATGCGCCTGAGCTTCTCCAATGTCAACCAGGAGCAGATAGAGGAGGGCATTCGCCGCCTCGGCAAACTGCTGCACAAACACATGCTCAAAGCGTAATTCACCTCTGGAAAAGCAGCGGGCGAGCGCTCATTTTCACGCGCTCGCCCGCTTTTGCTCTAGAGACGACTGCCGGGTGCGATGGCTGTTTCGGCGATATAGCGCAGGTCCAGTTCCTCCAGTTCTTTCTTTTTGCCCAGGAGCAATTTGGCCATTGCAAAGGCCTGGCCAAGCTGCTCTTTCTCAAGCCGATAGCCCAGTTCTTTCATCTGGGCATCCAGGGCCGCGCGCCCGGAGAGCTTGCCCACGTGCAGACGACGATCAGCGGAGGTCAGGCCTACCGTTTCGGGCGTCATGATCTCATAGGTGCGAGCATCTTTTAAGACGCCATCCTGGTGAATACCGCCGCCATGAGAAAAAGCGTTACGCCCAACCACGGCTTTGGTCCACTGAACGTCCATACCCGATAATTTCGCCACCAGGTGACTGGTCTCGGCAATTCTGGTCGTATCAACGCGCGTATTCAAACCCAGATCCGCTGAACGCGTGCGCAGGGCCATGACCACTTCTTCGCTGGCGGCGTTCCCCGCGCGCTCTCCCAGACCATTCATGCACGTGTCAGCGCGTTCCGCGCCGTTGCGCAAACCCTCCAGCGCGTTCGCCACGGCCAGTCCCAGGTCGTCATGGCAATGCACGGAAATATGCACACCGGGAAAAGTCTGGCACACATCGGCCACCAGTTGACCAAACTCCCAGGGCAGCGCATATCCCACGGTATCGCAGAGCGTGACAAAACGCACGCCTTCCTTAATAATGGCTTCGCAGACTTCCAGGATAAAATCGTGTTCGGTGCGCGTGGTGTCCTCCAGCGCGAAATCGACATTCTCGGTCAGCGTGCGCGCGTGCGCCACCGCTGTCCGCGCCATCTCCAGCACCTCCGCGCGCGTCTTTCCCAGCTTGACCTGGCGATGCAGCGGCGAAACACTGATGAATGGCTGAATGGCCGCCGCGCGAGCGATTTTGACCGCCTCCCAGGCGCGATCAATGTCGGCAAAATGCGTGCGCGCAATCGCGCAAATCTCCGCGTTTTCGACTTTTGAGGCAATCAGACGTACCGCCTCGAATTCACCGGGCGAAGAGATAGGAAAACCGCAATCGAGAGTATCAAAGCCCATATCAGCCAGGGCTTGAGCAATTGCCAGTTTTTCAGCGGGAAAGTAATTGACCCCCGGCGTTTGTTCGCCATCGCGCAGGGTCGTCTCGTAGAATTGAATGATGCGTGGTTCAATAGCCATCGTCGTTCCTCCTTTGCGCCATTGCAGAATAAAACCAACGAATGACAGAGTGAAAAGGGCCAGCAGTCTATTCTCTAAGTAGTATACTCCCTCATAGACACGCCGCCCGAAACTCCTTTGTTTCGCTCTTTACGCGGATGCGATCCTTCACATCCATGAGAAATTATACGGAACTTTCCAGGGAGAACGCAAGCCACACCAATCAATGACTCATCATTATCATTGTGCTCCAGTTCCTGCACATAGAGACATCTCCTTGCTTCCCCATCTACCCTTGTTTCATGCCATGAGCGAAGAACCTGTTGTTAGGGGGCATAATGACCCGCTTTTCCAGTGAGCAATACTGAACGGCGATGTAGTCAGCTTCAAACATATGATGGAGGAGCATCGACTGGATCAGCTCCCCAGGCTGGATTGGGGGTGGTAGCGAGCGTATAGTCAAGGGTGCCGCCACTGGCGATGAACGACGGAGGAAGCCAGGGCGCCGAGGTGGGCAGACCATTGACATTCAGGCTTTGTACATAGTAGACACTGGCGGAGGCACCGGGCGCGTTGATCTGAATCACCTGACCGCCGGGACGCCGCAGGGTAATCTGTGGAAAAAGCGGGCTGGCCAGGACAAGATTGGCGGTTCCGGGAGTCTCAGGATACATGCCCAGCGCGGCAAAGACATACCATGACGACATCTCCCCCAGGTCGTCGTTGCCGGGCAGCCCGTTCGCATCATCTGTATAGAGCCGATTGACAATTTTGCGTACTATCTGCTGCGTTTTGTAGGGCGCGCCCGCGTAAGCATATTCCCAGGGAATCTGCAGGCTCGGCTCGTTGCCCATAAAAGCATAGGGAGCTTTGGTGCCGGCATTCAGGCGCTGAAAAAAGGAGTCCAGCCGCGCAACGGCGGCGGCATCGCCCCCCAGGAGCGTAAACAGACCGCGCAGATTAAAGGGCACCATCCAGGTATACTGAGCGGCATTGCCCTCAACCCAGCCGCGAGCGTCACCGGGTCCATTTCCCACCTGAAAAGCGCCGTCCAGTCCGCGCGGCTCCAGATAGCCAGTGTCGGGATCGAAAAGCTCGCGCCAACCCTGCGCCCGTTGCAGAAAACGCTGCTGCTGCGCGCTATCACCGAGAGCGCCGGCAAAAGCGCTGATGGCAAAATCCGCGATATTGTACTCCAGCGAGGTAGCGGCAGATCCGTAAAAATGGCAGCAGCCGTGAACGGCTCCCATCGGTATATAGCCCGTCTCGTCCAGGTAACTCAGGCCGGGACGCTCGTTGTTGGTCTGCGTGGCCTGCTGCACCATGGCCTTGAGCGCAGCCCGCGTATCAAAACTGGTACCACCAAAGGCATAGATATCCGCGATAATAGCATCGGCTGGATCACCTACCATCTCATACGTTTCGCCGTTCGCGAGCGACCATTTCGGCAAACCGCCGCCCTGAGCCGCGTCATTGACCAGCGATTGCGCCATATCGGATGCCCGGGCCGGCGCCAGCAAGGCCAGCAATTGCGCCTCAGAACGATAGATATCCCAGCCAGAGAAATTGGCGTACTGCACATGGCCGGCGCTAACCCGGTGAACGGCTCCATCAAACCCCCTGTATTGTCCGTTCACATCTGAGAAAACACTGGGAAAGAGCAGAGCATGATAGAGCGCGCTATAAAAGGTCGCGCGCTGTGCCGGCGTGCCCCCGCCGATCTGAATTTTGCCCAGCCATTGATTCCACATCTGTTCAGCCTCGCGAAAACGCGCGTCAAAGTCGCCGTCAGGATTCTCCTGCCTGACATTCGCCTCGGCATTGGCAACGCTGACATAGGAAACGCCCACGCGTACACTGACAAAATTTTGCAGACGAGTATCAAAGGTCACATAAACACCGCTGCCAGGACCGGAAACGCTGCTGGCGCCCGGTGTTACCGCTCCCGCGTGCCAGATGCCCCTGGTGAGGAAAGGGCGGCTGAACTGTGCCCAGAAATAGAGACGATAATTATTCCAGTGCAATCCACAAAAGCCATTATTGCTGATCCAGCCGGAGATAGTATCTCGTCCCAGGGTGGCCTGGGCATCGCTGGCAGCTTTGAGTGAGCCGGAGAGATTGAGCAACAGGCTGGCCGCACCGCCAGCCGGATAGGTAAAGCGCCCCGCGCCGCTGCGTTGGGTCGCGGTGAGTTCGGTCGTCACTCCATTCTTCATCTTCACGCGGTAAAAGCCAGGATAGGCAGCCTCATCGCTGTGCGCAAAGTGCGCGGTGTAGCGCGTGTGGTCAAGCTGCGGAGAAACGGTGACAGGCACAGCTACGGGCATAAAGGGCACATCGCCGAAGGCATCGCAGCCGGCGCCGCTCAGATGGGTCAGACTAAACCCCTTGATCCTGTTGTCAGCGTAGGTATACCCGCTATACGCGTGTGCCACGGTATCGGGACTCCATTGCACCATGCCAAAAGGCATATCCGCGCCTGGAAAAGTCTCTCCGCCGCTGTACGAGGCCGGCAATTCCTTCTGCGCGCCGGTGCCAGTGAACATATTGACGGCAGTGGTGAGATCCGAAGTTGAATTGGCCAGTTTCACCCCTGCTGGCGGCGTGCCCGTAGCCAGCACCACATCGCCATCTCTGTGAGCTATTTCAGTATCAGCAAACAGAAAGGGACGCACCAGCAGAAAAGCCAGCAAGCAGCACAGAAGCACAAGTAGCCCGGGGAAAAATGCCCGCGCACGCCACAACACCGTCACCTGAATTCCAATCTCCTTTTCCACGTATCATCTCTTCTACATTTAAGTATACTGTTCATACCAAATCGGCCAGGTGATGCCGGGTAGATATCACTGCCTTACAAAAATGGTATTGGACAGATCATCTGAAAGGGCTTATACTCGTTGACGGGAGATGCCAGCTTCCGGCGCCTGTGTAATGGGAGCAAAAGGCCATATCTTGAAAGTTCGACCTCGATATGAGATTATGAAACAAACAAGAATCCAATCCGCATTGAGGTCATTCCAGGCAAGCGCAATACGAGCCTCGCATTCCTCAGCAATTCATCAACGGAGAATGATTTTATGGGTAAAACAATGTTCGACAAGATCTGGGAAGCGCATGTGGTGCGCCAGATGCCCGGAGAATCTACTATTCTGTATATTGACCGGCATCTGGTACATGAGGCGACCTCGCCCCAGGCCTTCGCGGGCCTCAAAGCAGCGACCCGCCCGGTGCGCAGAGCTACGTCGACGGTGGCTGTGCTGGATCACAATGTACCCACGACGGTTGGTCGGCGTATGCTGGATGTGGTCGATAAGGCCAGCGAAGAGTGTATCGTGACCATGGAGCAGAACGCGCGCGATTTCGGCGTGACGCTCTTTGACATGAAAGACGCGCGCCAGGGCATTGTGCATATTATCGGCCCTGAGCAGGGCATTACGCAGCCGGGCATGACGATTGTCTGCGGCGATTCGCATACTTCAACCCATGGAGCGATGGGCGCGCTGGCCTTTGGTATTGGCACCAGCGAGGTTGAGCACGTGCTGGCGACCCAGTGCCTTTTGCAGGAAAAGCCCAAAAGTATGAATATTCGCATTGAGGGCAAACTGGCTCCCGGCGTGACGGCGAAGGATATGGCGCTGGCGGTGATTGGCAAGCTGGGTACAGGCGTGGGCACCGGGCATGTGATCGAGTTCAGCGGCTCGGCGGTACGCGCGCTGTCAATGGAAGGCCGTATGACGCTCTGCAATATGGCCATCGAGGCCGGAGCGCGCGCCGGTATGGTCGCGCCCGATGAGACGACTTTTAATTATATCAAAGGCCGCACCTATGCTCCCAAAGGGGAGATGTTTGAGCGGGCGGTGGAATACTGGAAGAGCCTGGCCAGCGATGCCGACGCGAGCTTTGACGCGGTACACGAGGTCAATATCGAGGGGCTGGGACCGCAGGTGACATGGGGCGTCAATCCCGGCATGGTGACGGATGTGACCGGGGCGGTGCCCGATCCCGCGCAGGTGAGCGATCCTGAACAGCGCAAGGCCTTTGAGCGCGCACTGACCTACATGGGTCTGAGCGCCGGGCAGAAGATTACGGATATCAAGCTCGATACGGTTTTTATTGGTTCCTGCACCAACTCGCGTCTGGAAGATCTGCGCATGGCGGCTCAATATGTGAAAGGCAAGCATGTTGCCCCCAATGTGCGCGCGATTGTCGTCCCCGGTTCAATGCAGGTCAGACGCATGGCCGAAGAAGAGGGGCTGGCCGATATTTTCCGCGAGGCGGGTTTCCAGTGGCGCGAAGCGGGCTGTAGCATGTGCATTGCCATGAACGGCGATCAACTCTCCGAGGGCGAGCGCTGCGCTTCCACCAGCAACCGCAACTTCGAGGGTCGCCAGGGACGCGGCGGGCGCACACACCTGGTCAGTCCTGCTATGGCTGCGGCGGCAGCCTGCGCCGGTCACTTTGTCGATATTCGCGGGTAGTAAACAAGGGAAGAAGGTCATTATGGAACCATTCATTACACTCACCGGCAAGGTGGCGCCGCTGGATCGCACGAATGTCAATACTGACGAGATTACTCCGGCGCGCTTCCTGAAAACCATCAAGCGCACTGGCTTTGAGAATGCGCTTTTTGCTAACTGGCGCTTTACTGATCCACAGGGCAAAAACGTCAACGCCGATTTTGTCCTCAACCAGCCGCGCTATCAGGGCGTGACGATTCTGCTGGCTGAGGACAATTTTGGCTGCGGATCTTCGCGCGAGCATGCCCCCTGGGCCTTACATGACTATGGCTTCCGCTGCCTGATCGCGCCGAGCTTTGCGGATATCTTCTATAATAACTGTTTTAATAACGGTCTGCTGCCCATCACCCTGCCTCATGCGGAGGTGCGCGAACTGTTCGCGGAGGTCGAGGCCAGCGAGGGCTATCAGTTGAGCGTGGATCTGCCGGCTCAGACGGTGACCACTCCCGGCGGACGTGTGCTGCACTTTGACATCGATCCTTTCCGCAAGGAGGCGCTGCTCAAGGGACTGGACAATATCGGCTGGACGCTGAGCCATGCTGATGAAATTCGCGCTTACGAAGAGAAACGCAAACAGATTACGCCGTGGATTTTCGCGTAATTGCGTAGCCTCACCCCCACAAAATATGATAGATTGTAACAGGGATGGTAGACAGGCCATCGTTGTTACAATCTATTTGATTCTGGAGGCCACAGAACCTATCCACGATGGCACAACGCATGTGCCATATTGTTAAGGAGCAATTCATGACGACACAACAAGTTGATGCAAGCCAGGTTCCTTATCAAATCCTCAATGCCGAGGGCAAGCTGGTCGGACCATTACCCGATCTGAGCAATGATCGTCTGCGGGCGCTCTACCGCTGGATGCGCCTGGGACGCGCGTTCTCCGATAAGGTGATCGCGCTCCAGCGCCAGGGCCGCGCCACTACTTTTGGCTCGCTGGCGGGTCAGGAGGCCACGGCGGTTGGTCTGGCAGCTCCCCTCCAGGCGCAGGACTGGCTGGCTACTTCCTATCGTGAAATCGCCTCTCTGATCGTCAAGGGCGTTCCTCTTTCGACGATGCTCTATTCGTTTCGCGGCATGACTCCTACCGACTGGCCAGCTGCCGCGCGCTGCCTGCCCTACCAGATTGTGATCGGCACGCAGATGTTGCACGCTGTAGGCCTGGGCATGGCCGCGAAAATCGCCGGTGATGACGCGGTGGCCGTGGGTGTGTGCGGCGATGGCGCGACTTCCGAGGGAGATTTTAACGAGGCGCTGAACTTCGCGGGCGTCTTTCAGGCTCCTGTGGTGCTGATTGTGCAAAACAATGGCTGGGCGATCAGCGTCCCACGCAAAAAGCAGAGCGCGGCGACCAGTTTCGCGGCGCGCGGCGCCGGTTTCGGCGTCCCGGCTCAACTGGTCGATGGCAATGACATACTGGCGGTATACGACGCGGTTCAGCAGGCCGTTGAGCGAGCACGCTCCGGCCAGGGTCCGAGCCTGATCGAGACGCTCACCTACCGCATGGGCGCGCATACGACCGCCGATGATCCCACGCGTTACCGCGATGCGGAAGAACTGGCCGCCTGGCAGAGCAAAGATCCGCTTAAACGCTTCGAGACGTTCTTGCTGGAACGCGATCTGCTCGCGCGGGAGGAGATTGCGCAGATACAGGCGAGCATTGAAGCAGAGATAAATGACGCGGTAACCGTCGCCGAGAGCACCCCTGATATGGCGCCTGACAGTTTTTTCGAGTATACATCAGCCGAATTGACGCCGCGTTTACAGGAGCAGCGCGCTGATCTGTTGCGCCACGCTGCCCGCAAGCGTTAGCCGGAGAAGGGAGGATTTGCTATGCAAATGACGATGATTGAGGCGCTGAATTCGGCGCTGGCGCTGGAACTGGAACGTGATACGCGCGTGGTTCTGTTCGGCGAGGATATCGGGGCAAACGGCGGCGTCTTTCGCGTGACCGAGCATCTGCAAAAAAACTTCGGCGAGGAACGCGTTTTTGATACGCCGCTGGCGGAGTCGGGTATTATAGGTACGGCGGTCGGTATGGCGGTCTACGGGCTGCGTCCGATTGCCGAGATTCAGTTCGCCGGTTTTCTCTATGTGAGCATGAATCAGCTGGTCTCGCAGGCCGCGCGGATGCGCTATCGCAGCGCTGGCGCCTTTACCTGTCCTCTGGTGGTACGCGCGCCCTACGGCGGCGGAGTACGCACACCCGAAATGCACTCGGACAGCCTGGAAGGGGTATTCCTGCAAACGCCGGGCCTGAAAGTGGTTGTGCCTTCCACGCCCTACGATGCCAAGGGTTTGCTGGCCTCGGCGGTGGCCGATCCCGACCCGGTGCTCTTTCTGGAAAACATCAAGCTCTACCGTTCATTTCGCCAGGAAACGCCGGTGGAGCACTATAGCATCCCGCTGGGCAAAGCCAACCTTGTTCAGGAAGGTGAGGACGTGAGCATTTTCGCCTATGGCGCGATGGTCAGCGTGGCGCTGGAGGCCGCGAAGCAGGCCCGCCAGGAGACCGGCACAAGCTGCGAGGTGATCGATCTGCGCACGG
>DASZXF010000719.1:0-5508 GCA_035546055.1 Ktedonobacteraceae bacterium | reverse complement strand
CGCAGAAGTGCTGCGAGCTCATTGTGAGAAGCGTGGCAAACCGTATGTCGTCACCCCTCCACAGTGGGGCGCCCTGGCATTATTGCTCGTGCAGGATGGCATGACAATCGGGACTATGAGTCAAAAGCGGGGTGTTGATGCGCCGGCAGCGACCGGGATTATCACGCGGCTAGAGCAGACCGGATTGGTGGAGCGACGACATGATCGAGAAGATCGCAGAGTCGTCAAGGTCTATCTCACCGAGGAGGGCCGGGACATTGCGCACACGCTCGTTTCTGCGGTAGAAGACTTTGAGCAACGCCTGAAACACAGGTTTGCTGAGGGAGAACTGGACCGTTTCCTGACGCAGCTCCACCGGCTCATTCTGGACGCTGCCTCGCTCGGAGGAGATGGGGGCAATCGCATCACGCTGCCAATCGCTGGAGAGTGATGCAACGAACGCGCCAGGACGGAGGTGTTCTCTCTCCTGGCGTGATGCGGACTATACGAAAAATGATGACCACATGGGCGGAAGACTGCCTGTCAGGGAAAGAAAAGATTATCTATGGGTATCGCTCTGCGGATGATTCGGGGCGGGCTTTCCCTGACATTCCTCCTGACTGGATAGGCGAAGACCTTTACCCCGATGAGGCAGTTGGGGAGCTATAATGAAAGGAAAAAAGCATGATGACGCTTGCTCTTGTCCTTGATCTTGTCAATGTGTTCTTTGCCGGCATGCTGGCCGGCATCGAGTTCGTGATCCACTACGGGGTGCGTGAGCCTGTCGAGCAGCTTCCCGACCGCTCGCAACTCCAGATCCGGCAAGCACTGGTCAAGAAGTTGCGTGTGCTTGTCCCTGCCTTTTTTGCGCCCGCAGCAGTCTTAGGGATTGTTCTGACGTTCCTCAATACCGCCACGCCTGGCTTTGTGTTCCGGTGCGTGGCGGTGGTTGCCCTGCTCACCTGGATCGTGATCCGGGTCATTGGCACCGTCCCGATCAACAGTGCCACGGTTGACTGGCAGCTCGACGCGCCACCCAGGGATTGGAAAGCGCAAATCACCCACGCGGAGCGCTTCCATATTGTGGGAGTCTGGGCTGCGGTCCTGACCTTCGCGTGTTTCTTGAGTGCCATGGCCCTCAAGCTGGCTATTCATTGAGTGAGGAGTGTGTCGCTTCTCTGCGCTCATCTCTTGCCTTGCGCTCTGAAAGCATTCAATAGCCCCGGGGTGATGGTCATACTGCTTGCTGGTTGCTTCCTCTTCTGGTACACTTTTACGTGTTGGGAAAAAGCGTTGGGAAAACATACGATGTGAGAGAACGACTGCATGCCGAAACCATCCCTCTATACCTTGACCTGGGCTTCTGAGACGGGCACCTACGAACTTGCTTTGGACGGTCACGCCCTCCAGTCTTTCAGCCCGGCAGATGAGGCCGCCTGGTTCGCCTGGCTCGCGACCGTCCCGGCCTTTGTATTTCACGGACGCCCTGGCTCTCTCAGAGCCTACAAAGAAGCCCGGCCACGAGGGGGTGACTACTGGTATGGGTACCACTTTACTCATCGGCGCTTGCGCAAACGCTATCTGGGAAAAGGTTCGACGCTGTCATTTGCTCGTCTGGAAGAGGTCGCCGCACTGTTGCAGGAGAAGAGGATCTTCCCTGCCCCACCCGGGCAGCCTCAAACGGCCTCCGCACCCGATGACAGCCTGGATCTGCCTTACCTCCATTCCAGCTTCCAGGCTCCCTGTTTGCCCAGGACGCTTGTTGAACGCCCGCGCTTACTCAGACAACTGGATGCCGCGCTCACCTATCCTCTGACGTTGCTCTCTGCCTCTGCAGGCTCTGGCAAAACCACGCTGCTGAGTGCCTGGGCTGCGGGACGCGCTCAACAGGTCGCCTGGCTCTCGCTGGAAAGCCTTGATAATGAGCAAACGCGCTTCTGGCTTTCCATTCTACTGGCCCTGCGCACCCGCCTGCCGGATGTGGGAGAAGCCGCCCTGGCGCTGCTGCACGCACCCCAACCGACGGCTCTGGCTTCTCTCCTGAGTGTCCTTCTCAATGAGCTGGCCTCTCTTCCCCATGAGATCGTGCTGATCCTGGATGACTATCATGTGATTGAAGAGCAAGCGCTGCACGAGGCGCTGTTCTTCTTTCTGGCCCATCTCCCCGTCAATGTGCATGTGATTCTCTCCACACGTGTCGATCCTGCTTTTCCCCTCTCCAGCTTTCGCGCACATGGTCAGCTACTGGAGATCCGCGCGGCAGATTTACGCTTTACCACGACAGAAACCGCGCTCTTTTTCAGAGAAGGTATGGGACTTTCCCTCTCGGAAGAACAACGTGGCATCCTGGAAGCGCGCACAGAGGGGTGGATTGCGGGCCTGCACCTGACCGCGCTTTCCCTCCAGAAACAGGTTGATCCCTCTGCTTTTCTTCAGCGCCTGAGCGGAAGTCATCGCTTCCTGCTGGATTATGTGCAAGAGGAGATTCTCCGGTATCAGCCGCTGCGTCTCCAGCGCTTCTTCCTGCAGACGGCCATCCTGACACGTATGAGTACGGCCCTCTGTGAGGCGGTGACTGGCGAGCACGCCTCACAGGAGTTGCTGGAGTACGCGGAACGCTCCAATCTCTTCCTTGTGCCGCTGGATGAAGAGCGACAGTGGTATCGCTTCCACGCGCTCTTTCGCGAAGCTTTGCTCACGCGTCTGAGGGCAAGCCAGTCTGAGCACATTCCGCTGTTGCAGCGACGTGCCGCGACCTGGTTTGAAGCGCAGGGCTTTTTGCAGGAGGCCATTACCCACGCACTCGCAGCTGAAGATGCCGACTACGCCGCCGATCTGATCGAACGCGTTATCCGCCCGCAGAGCTGGTATAATGAGTTTCCCACGCTCCGCCGCTGGCTGGCCCACCTGCCTCAACGCGTGTTCCAGGAACGCCCCTGGCTCAGTCTTACCCTGGCGAGTGCTGTATTTTCCACATCTCCGCTTGGTCCCGATCTCCCGGCTCAGGTAAAAGAACCCCTGGAACTGGCGGAACAGGGGTATCGCGAGCGTGCGGACCAGGCCGGGCTGGGGGGAGTGTTTACCTTGCGTGCCACCCTTCTCGTCTATCAAGGGGCGTTTTCTGAGGGACACGCCCTGGCCTGGCAGGCGCTCGCTCTGCTGCCAGCGTCCGAACAGCAGTGGCGGATGGTCTGTCTCACGCTCGCGGGCATGGGAGCAGCCTTTGCTGGTCAGCCAGATCAGGCCCGGCAATTACTCCTGCAAAGTCAGACCCTCGCTGAAGCGACGGTTTCGTACATGGGCAAAATGGCCAATCTGATCTTGCTTGGCGATGGATGCCTCAGCCGTGGCGAACTCCAGCAGGCAACGCGCTACTTTCGCCAGGCACTGACCATTTTAGACGATCAACCCGGATACACTCGCCTGCAAATCCGGCTTAAATTAGGAACCAGCGAGGAACCCTACTACCGGCAGTTAGCCCTCTATGGCCTGGCAGCACTGTTCTATGAATGGAATGATCTCCCGGTAGCCAGGCAGTATTTACACGAGGCGCTCCAGGAACCATGGCATCCTTTACTCCTCATCCTGACCCCTGGATTGTTGCTCCTGACGCGTGTATTGCTGGCATGTGGCGAGGCGCAAGCAGCCCGGGAACGTCTTGAGGAACTCGTGGTGCAGGAACTGAGACCAGAGATCCGGCGAGAGATCCATTTGTGCCAGGCGTATCTCGCCTTCAAGCGTGGAGAGCTGGAGAAGGTGAAACAGTGGGCAGCCACCCGCACGCAAGAAGCCGAACTACCTGCTCTCTGCAAACGTGAGGCAGAGGCCTTGCTTCTGGCTCGTTTCCACCTCACAGAGGGTCAACCTGAGACGGCGCTGGACCTGCTTGCGCCCTGGAAACAGGAGGCTCACCGGACGCAACGCCGGTATAGCGAACTGCAGATCCTTGTCCTGGAGGCTCTCACCCACGAAGCGCAAGGCGAGCACCCACGGGCCAGAGCCATCCTGTTGCAAGCGCTCAGGCTGGCACAACCCGAACGCTATCAACGGCTCTTTCTGGATGAAGGCCCGGCGATGGCAGCGTTACTCCATACCCTCCTGCCAGACACGGGGGAGAAGGAGCTGACGCGCTATGTGCGCACGATCCTGCGCGCTTTTTCCCAGGTTCAAAAAGGGGAAGAGAGCCATCCCTCTGCCGGTCCATTCCCAGCGCATGGACCTTCCTCGCTCATTGAGCCTCTCACGGAGCGGGAATTGGAGGTCTTACGCTGGCTGGCCGATGGTGCCTCCAATCAGGAGATTGCCGACCAGCTGGTCATTGCCCTGGCGACTGTCAAAAAGCATGTGAGCACTATTCTTAGTAAACTGGGGGCGCGGAATCGCGTGGATGCCATAGCGCGGGCACGCGAACAGCACCTGCTCGACTAGCCTGGTCTGCTTCCGTATCCCGCGCCTCTCCCTCCCTGTTTCTGCAAGCGAGTTCCTTTCCCAACACGCGTTCCCCAGAGAAAAAGTACATCTTCCAGGTAGACCTTTGACTACTGTCCTCGTCACAGCAGGACTGTATGCTTGATGCAGGCAAACACATGCACGCAGAGGAGGAGAACATGAACTATCGCATTCGTGTGGCTGGACATCTCGATCATTCCTGGCAGGAATGGTTTGAAGGATTAGAACTGAGGCACGAAGCTTCAGGAACCACCCTCTTGAGCGGCTTTTTGCCTGACCAGGCGGCACTCCACGGAGTCCTCTTGAAGATCTCCCGCCTCGGTTTGACGCTGCTGGCGCTGGAAAGCGGCAAAAAGCCATAAAAGCTTTTGCGCAGGAGAAGATCTCAGGAGATAGAACTGCCGTGAGGCAGGAATGGACGAGTCAAAAGCAAAACGCGGCCTTCTATGAGAAGATATGCCCGCAAGAAAAAGGAGCAACACACATGCATGTACAGACACACGGCGACAATCTCATTCAACTGACGTATTATGGCTGCGTCAATGTCTATCTCGTGCGTGAAGCGGATGGCTTTACCCTGGTGGACACGGCGCTGGAAAGCTGCGCCAGATCTATTGTGCAGGCGGCGCAAAAGCTCGGCCAGCCCATTGCGCGCATTCTTTTGACACACGCGCATGCCGATCACAGTGGCGGACTCGACGCAGTTCACGCACTTGTACCGGAGGCAGCGTTTGTGATGCCAGCACGGGATGCGCGCTTCCTGACGGGCGATATGAGCCTGGACGCGGGCGAACCCCGGGACAGGCTGCGCGGTGGCTGGGTGCTACGCCAGACACAGCCGTCGCGCCTGGTGCATGAGGGAGATCGTGTGGGTTCCCTCGTGTGCATCGCGACCCCGGGGCACGCCCCGGGACACATGTCTTTTCTGGATACCCGTGATCGCACCCTGATTGCCGGAGATGCCTTTGATACCATAGCAGGCGTTGCCGTCTCCGGGACGCTCAAGCCGCTGTTCCCGCTGGTCGCGCTGTCCACCTGGCACAAAGGATTGGCCCTGGCTTCCGCGCGCAAACTACGGGC
>DASZXF010000718.1:0-8038 GCA_035546055.1 Ktedonobacteraceae bacterium | reverse complement strand
GCAAACTTCCTCGTCCCGCACGCTGTTTGATGTGACTGACGAGGACGTGCTGGAGGCACTGACAGGAGACGCGTGGCTTTTACCTGAACTGGAGCTGGCTCGCGCGTCCCGCGCTACCCTGGCAAACGCTCCGCAGACCCGGCGCGTGCTGGCGCAAACAGAGTCGCTGCTGGCGGACCTTGAGGACATGCCGCAGACCACCTATAGCGCCTATCGCCGCTTTCGCGAGCAGGGGGAGCGTAGCCGCTACGAGGCTGCGTATTTCCTCAAGCGGGCCCGCCCGTCCGCCGCCGCGCTGCGCCTGTTTCTGGGACAGACCGAACTGCGTGCGGCGGTGCAGGATTATCTCTGGAGCATCTGCGAGGAGAGCACCTGGGTTTTGCCGGCCCATGAGCAGCATATAATCGATCTGTTTGCCGCTGAAACTGGCTATTTGCTGGCGGAAAGTCTGCTCTTGCTCGGCGAGATGCTCGCCCCGGAGGTGCGCCAGCGCGTGCGCGCGGAGGTTGAGCGCAGAATCTTTGAGCCGTACCTGCGCTTCTTTCATCTGCACAACTGGTATGAGGGGACAAGCAACTGGAATGGCGTGTGCAACAGCGCGGTAGCGGCGACCTTTCTCCTGCTGGAGCCGGAGGTGGCTCGCACGCAGCGCGCGCTGGCTATCGCGCTCCACGGATTGCGCGCCTTCATCACGACGGCTTTCGCGGACGATGGCAGTTCCAGCGAGGGCGTAGCCTACTGGCATTACGGACTGTTCAATTTTGTGGCCCTGGCCGAGATGCTGTACGCGCGCAGCGGCGGGCGCATTCATCTGCTGGCGGGTGAGAAGCTGCGGCTGATCGCGGCCTTTCCCGCTCAGGTGCAGCTTTCCGCTGCCTGTTTTGCCAGCTTTGCCGATTGTGACGAACGCGTGGGCTTTCATCCCGGTATCCTGACCCGCCTGGCGCGGCGCAGTGGCGAACTGACGCTGCTCAATCTGCTCACCGAGCAGGGAGAGCCGGACAACAACTGGCGTCTGCCCATGATGCTGCGCGATTTACTCTGGTGGGATGGCTCCGTCCCCGCCAGTTCGCAGCTGGCGCACGCGTTGCTGCCGGCAGGGGCGCTGGCCCGCCTGGTGGGGGATACATCCACGGGAACGCCGCTGGTCCTGTGTCTGAAAGGCGGGCATAACGCCGAGGAGCACAACCACAACGATATCGGCAGTTTCATTCTGCATAGTGGCGGAGAAAACCTGCTCACCGATCCAGGCCGGGGGCTTTACTCGCGCGCCTACTTCGGTCCCCAACGCTATGAAAACATCTTCGCCAACTCCTATGGCCATAGTGTTCCGCGCATCGACGGCCATCTGCAAGGCACAGGCCACGCCTTCAAGGGTGTGCTCCACGCCATCACCGGCGGCGATGATGGCCAGAGCATTGCGCTGGACTTCGCCGCCGCCTATCCTTCTGAGGAACTCACGATAGCCCGCCGCGAGTTGCGCCTGGACCCGCGCGGACCCGCCTGGCTGCGCGACCACTTTCGCTTCTCCCAGGGCAGCCATCAGGTTGAAGAAGCCTTTGTCACCTGGCTTGACTGCACGCTCGACGGTCCCACGGCCACGATCCACGGTCAGCGCCACAGTCTGCGCCTGACCCTCGAACAGCCCGCCGGCCTGCATTTCGAGCTTGCACAGCTCACCGCCGAGAGTCAGGCCAACCATAAACCGCAGGTACTCAAACGCCTGACCTTCACCCTGGCAGCCGCGCCAGAGGCCGAGGTCAGCCTGCGCATGGAGCTGCTGCCGACCTCGCGAGTCTGAGAGAAATCAGCCTATGCCTGAGCGCGTTTTGAACTCACACGCACGCTGAACAGGAAGACCAGCAGTCCCACGGCCACGAAAGCAGCGCCCATCCAGCCAGGCGCCCCCATGCCCATCTGCTGCTTCCCGGTGGGTTCGCGGCATCTGCTTAATCGCGGTCGTCTTTGGGATCGCCGTGGGGGGCGAGAACCATCATGCCGCTATCGCTGCCCATCATGGACATCATAGGCGAACCGTCAGCTTTGCGGCGCGCGACCGGCGGCTGATTGGCCGCGCAGGGCGTACCGAAGCGTGGTTGAGCATAGGGCAGGTGGGTTGTGCCGCGCGCGAGCACATGCAGGTAGTTGGCGGCCTCGCCTTCGTATGGCTCGCCATGATTCCACGGCACCCACGAGCGGGCATTGCAGTAATGGCCGACGAAGGAACGCCGCGAGCGGTGCGAGCTGCGATTAGCATGCGAACGATGGATAATATGGCCGCCAAAGAAGATAACATCGCCCGGCCCGACCTCGGCTTTGACCTCCCGCCCGGCATATTTGCGCGCCACGCGCGTCAGGCCGTTCTTTGTCTCATCGGTATTGCTGACGTTGTAGACCGGCTCAATGTCGCTCAGATCGCGCTGACCCAGGGAAGATTGGCCGTCATTGTCAGGGTAAACCGGCTCGTGTTGCGATCCGACGCTCATCCATAAACAGCCGTTTTCCTCGTCCACGTGATCGAGCGCAACCCAGGCGCCGCACAGGGTATCAGGCAGAGTCGGGATGTAGTAAGAATCCTGGTGGAAGCCCTGGCCAGGCTGGCCGGGCTGCTTAAAGAACAGCATACTCTGGAGAGCCAGCACATCCGGGCCGATCAGAGATTCCAGTACATCCAGCGTGCGTGGATGCAGCAAAAAGCGCTCATGAATGGGTAGAAGCCGATGCAGCATATGTACACGCAGGTAGTAGGACAGCTTTTTATCGGGATCCCACTCCTCCGGCGGTGGCGGAAGATTGGGAAAGCTCTCCTGGCCCGCCAGAATGCGATCCATGTGCTCGTTCATCTCCTGAACTTCATCCAGCGGGATCAGACCCGGTACGATCAAAAAGCCCTGTTCGTGAAAAGTCACATACTGCTGTACGCTGATGCGATAGGGTTCATACGTTCTGGAGGCCGAGGCGCTCTGCTGAAGCGTGGTCATCTTTGCTCCTTTGTTTCATGGTCCATATGTCTGTATTTCTCAAGCAAGAGGCCTTGTGCCGGCGCCGGTGGCTCTTGTATAGTACAGAGAGTACGCTATAATCGGCTGAAAGGCGATAGCTGAAATGCACAGAGATATATCTGAAATGCGCATGGCGCTGTTTGTGAGCAAGAGATGAGCACATTCTGGAGCGAACCCGTCATAGTCGGGGAGGTGGTCTATCCGCCCGGGGGCAGCTTCGGACCGCGCCGCCAGACCTCTCTGCAACTGGTCCTGATGCATTCCGGCCATGTGACGGTCTGGATCGATGGAGAAAAGCATTTCGCGCCAGCCCATACCATCTTCCTGCTTTTCCCCGACCACGAAGAACGCTTTGCTTTTGCCGAGGAGACGCAGACCTGGCATACCTGGCTGAACGTGCCGGCATCGAGCGTTGACGAGGCCTGTCTGCAACGCCTGCGCCAGTTATCCTGGTCGCTGCCCCTGTCGCCGGCCTTGCATCAATTGATGCGCGAGGCGCTGGCAGCGCAACACACGGCCCTGCCAACCGCGCACCAGTTGCTCATGGCCCTGGGCCTGCAAATGCTCTGGCGCTACCTCGGCGAGGGCGAACTCCAGGCGACACACGCGGCCCGCCGCGCCTATCCAGCGGTAGAAATGGCCCAGCAGTTTATGCTGACCCACCTGGCGGAAGCGCTGACCCTGGAAACGCTTGCGCAGACCACCGCCGTCAGTCCCGCGCACCTGATCAGGCTTTTTCAAGCCCAGTTGCAGACCACGCCCATGGCCTATCTCTGGCAACTGCGCGTCAAACGCGGCCTGGAACTGCTTGAACAAACAGGCATGAGCGTAGGCGCGATTGCCTACCAGTGCGGCTTTCAATCGCGCTTCCATTTTTCGCGCCGCATTCACGAAGCCACTGGCTACGCGCCGCTCGCCATCCGTCAGCGCTCCTGGCAGCGTACACACCCGCCCGACTAGCTGGCGCCTCTATTTCTCCTCACACGTCCAGGAGCTGGGCACCGCAAAGCACGAAGAAAGAACAACGCCGGGCGCTCAGTGGGCGATGAGAATCTCCAGACCCTGTTCGCGTAGCGCGGCCAGCAGGGCCGGATCAGCGGTACTATCGGTGATCAGCAGATCGATATCGTCCAGACTGCACAGATAGGCCAGCTCGACTTCACCGACTTTCGAGCCGTCAGCGACCAGGATTCTGCGCCGGGCCGAGCGCAGCATACGCTGCTTAATTTCCGTTTCGGGTAAATTGACGTTGGTAACGCCTGCCTGGGGATCAATGCCGTTGCAGCCAACAATCGCGGTATGAGCTTTGATGCGCTCAAACATCAGGACACCCAGTGGATCGACCAGCGAATGTTGCAAGGGGCGCAGGGTACCGCCGGTAATGATGACGCTGAAGCGGGGAATGGCCACTTCCAGTTCCAGGGCAATGTTGAGAGCGTTGGTAAAGACAATGACATCGTGCAAATCCTCGCGCTGGAGCAGCGCACGCGCCACGGCTGTGGTAGTGGTGCCAACATCGAGAATCAGGGTTTCGCCCGAAGCAATCAGGCTGGCGGTCAGGCGCCCGATGGCCAGTTTCTCGCTCACCCGCTCATCGGCAAAGGGACGTTCTTCGATATCAGGGAGAGTGCGCGGCATGGCTCCGCCGCGAATCCTGCGTACATCGCCCCGTTCCGCCAGCACATCCAGGTCGGCGCGCACAGTGACCTCCGAGACATGAAAACGCGTGCTCAGGTCCGTGACC
This sequence comes from Ktedonobacteraceae bacterium, assembly GCA_035546055.1. Taxonomy (GTDB): domain Bacteria; phylum Chloroflexota; class Ktedonobacteria; order Ktedonobacterales; family Ktedonobacteraceae; genus Paraktedonobacter. Next base: position 3,292 of record DASZXF010000718.1, on the reverse strand, counting down.
CGCACAAAATCCCTGCTTTTGATGTAGGCGAGAATCTGCGTGCGCCGCAGTTCTGTAGGCAGATCCTCGTCGGCTTTGAGTTCTTCCATCGTACAACACCTCTTCTTCCAGGCATTTCGTCCAGGAGACGCCCCTCTTCTCTGGTCGTGCGCTCCCATGCTAAAAGGCGGAAATGTGGCAGCGAGGAGGAGAAGAAAGAACAGACCCGCTGCTCTCTCCCACGATTGCCCGTCTGCTCACGGCTCTTGTGTGCCCTCAGTGTATACACGTTGCCCGAAACTTGTCAATTGCTTCTGTTTTTACAACAGAGCGGATCTACGTAATCCTTGACAAGGGTGCAGAGCTTCTCTACACTTTCTGTAGAGTATGATCTGACGCCTGAAAGAGGGAAAGGGATGTCCGGGCACCACGAGGATGAGAATCCAGGGCGGGATTTTGAGGTCGAGATTTCTGACCTGGACCCGCAGACCACTTCCGCGCGCTCGCGGCGGTTTTCTCTGGCGCGTCTCACAGCCCGTCAACGCAGAAGCAGCCTGGCGCTGACGGCGGGGCTTTTTTTGCTGGTCTGCGTGCTCCTGCTGGCCAGCGTGGCAGATGTGCGCAATCTGCTGGCACGCGCGTTCGTCGGCCCGGCGCAAACGTCGACTCCTGGCGGGCTACGCCTGTATCTGGAGGGCAATCCCTCCTGGGGACAGTTTCGGTTGGATGGAGTGACGCTGACCAGTCTGCCGCTGGCGGGGCACGATGCGCCCCTGCAACTGGCTCGCGGCTCTCATGAGCTTGACTGGCAGGCTGAGCCGTTCCAGGCCCGTCACTGCACGCTGAACGTAGTCAACAGCTCGACGCTGGGCGGTTCCTGCACGCGGGACAGCGAAGTTTCGCTGACCTATCTCGCCAATTCGTCGGTGCTCCTGATCTCGTTTTTTGCCTCGCTGAACGATCTGCCTGCCACACAACACGCCGGATTGCTCCAGCAGATGCATACGGCCCTGGCCTCTTATGCGAGCAACGAAGTGGTCTATCCTGGCGAGGTCTACGCGGTCTCTGAGCAGGAAATCCGCGCCGATCCTTCGCTGTGCCCGATTGTCGAGCGCATTACACTCTGCTACGCGCAGGCCCGGCAAACGCTGCTGGCCACCCTGGAGATCCAGGAGGATACGCAGACAAGTTCCACCGATCCCTGCGCGGTAACGCGCCTGTGTTTTCTCAATCGCCTGGACTGCCGGCAGCTCTGCCCGGACCTGGCGGCGGCTTTGAGCGGCGAGGCGGCGGAAGGTTGGAATGTACTGGCGGCGGTGCGCCTGCTCTGGTCCTACTCCACGCTCGCAGGGACAAAGGTGGCCAGCGCGCAGCCGGACACGGCCCTGCGCGGTGTCCCGACATATCAGTTGTTCTCTCTGCACATCAGCCACGTCGGCCAGGACTGGCTGGTAGCGCCCTTCTCCTCGCCGGTGATCTCCAGTTACACTGACCCGCTGTGCAGCCAGGCGGTGCAGGATACCACGGAACTGGTCAACACGCTCACGACGAACAACCAGAGCGTCGCCATCAAGCTCTGGTCAGACCAGCAGACGCGCCTGGCCTCCGGCTGCCTGGAAGCCGCCTCACCAGCCCCCGGCGTCTTTGCCACGCCCACACCCACGCCAGCGGCGCAAAATCCCGGCACAGCCTACTGCCTGTTTCGCTTCGGAGTCGTGCTGGCCGCCAATGAGGTCGCGCATACGCTCTGGCCCTACCTGCCGCAAGCTGATGCCTACGAACTGGGCATCGCGCAACGCCTCTATTCGCTGCTGGCAGAATGAAACAGCCTGCCCGCCTGCGCGTGGTCAGATCGGCTTGCCTTAAACGCCGTTTCTGGCATATGCTAAAGACGTGTCCGGGTTCCAACCCTACCGTTCGCTCTCCTCGCTCGCGGGCAAACCAGCCGAACAGCTTGACAGGGGGAAGGGGAGGGAGAGGGGGAGCAGGAAAATCAGAGAAACCAGGAAGGCTGGTAAAAGAGGGTGAGCGGTTTTCAGATAGCATTAAAGGAGAAGATTGTATGGCACAGGCACATCCCCTGAAACTGGGATATAAAGCATCCGCCGAACAATTCGGACCAAGGGAACTCCTCAGCTTTTCAGTTGAGGCCGAGGAGGTCGGGTTTGACAGCGTGTGGATCAGCGATCACTTTCAGCCCTGGCGGCATACCGATGGGCACGCGCCCCAGGCTTTTGCGTGGCTGGGCGCGCTGGGCGAACGCACCTCGCGCGTTTTGCTGGGCACCAGCGTCCTGACGCCGACGTTTCGCTATAATCCGGCCATTGTGGCTCAGGCCTTTGGCACCCTGGGCGTACTCAATCCCGGGCGCATGATCCTGGGCATCGGCTCTGGCGAATCGTTGAACGAGATCGCGGTGACTGGCGGCGAGTGGCCGCCGGCGAAGGAGCGCCTGGCCCGCCTGCGCGAGTCGGTGGAGTTGATTCGCCGCCTGTGGACCGAAGATCTCGTGACCTTCGAGGGCCAGTATTATCGCACGCGCAACGCGACGATTTATGATAAGCCATCTCAGCCAATCCCGATCTACATCAGCGCGGGCGGTCCGGTGGCGGCGAAGTTCGCCGGGCGCGCGGGCGAGGGCTTTATCTGCACATCAGGCAAGGGCGATGCGCTGTACCGCGATCAGCTTTTGCCCGCCGTGGCCGAAGGAGCTCAGGCGGCTGGCCGCGATCCGCAGGGGATTGAGAAGACCATCGAGGTCAAAGTCTCTTTCGATACTGATCGCAACCGCGCCCTCCAGGATACGCGCATCTGGGCCGCGCTGGCCCTGCCGGCGGAGGATAAGGTCGATATCCACGACCCGCGCGAGATGGAGGCCAAAGCGCAGACCGTGGCCGACCAGGCTCATAAGCGCTGGCTTGTCTCCAATGATCCCGAAGAACACATTGAGCAGATTCGCCCCTACATCGAACTGGGCTTCACTCACCTGATCTTCCACGCTCCCGGCGACGATCAGTCCCGCTTCCTGCAACTCTACGCGAAGGAAATTCTCCCCCGCTTGCGTCAGCGCTGGGGGTAAATCCTCTTTATCCTGACGACCTGGCGCCTGTGGCGCCTCGCCAAGGGCAAAGAAGAAGTGGGATAGCGGGCGCGCCCCGTTGTCCCACTTCCTCTGAAAACTCCCTGCGCATCCTGTGACATCACGCGGACAATATATGCCCAAAAAGAGAGGATTGTTCTCCAGTTCAGCATAGCCAATGTGTCCCGCAACCTGAACAGAGAAACAGGGGCGTTCTCAGATTTCTGGCAACCC
>DASZXF010000717.1:0-8159 GCA_035546055.1 Ktedonobacteraceae bacterium | reverse complement strand
TGGACAGAAAGGGGAGTGGGGACACCCGCGCCCTGGCAGAAGGCCGTAGCCCTCTGCTCTCCTGCTTTTCCCTCTTCACCGATAAGCGGAAAGCAAGGGGAGCGGGGACACCCGCGCCCTGGCAGAGGGCGGTCCGCCCTCTGCTCTCCTGCTTTTTCCTCTTCACCGGCAAGCGGAAAGGAAAGGGAGCAGGGACATCCCGCGCCCCGGCAGAGGGCGGTCAGCCCTCTGCTCTCCTGCTTTTTCCTCTTCACCGGCACATTGACAGAACACCAGATTAGGTTAAGAAGCCCGAATAGTTACGCATGACCATCTGAGCTTCGATTTGCCGGGCGGTGTCAAGCACCACGCCGACCGCGATCAGGACGGCAGCGCTACTGAGCAACTGATTGCCGCCCACCGATGTGAAGAATGGCAGCACAGCGACGATGCCCAGGAAGATCGCACCCGCCAGGGTGATGCGATTCAGAATATCGTTGAGGTGGCGACGGGTGGTCTCACCTGGCCGATATCCAGGAATATGCGCCCCCTGCTTCTGCAAGCTGTTGGGGATATCCTGCTGCTGCCAGACAACGTAGGCATAGAAGTAGGTAAAGGCGACGACCAGGATGAAGTAAATGGCCCAATAGTACCAGAGTGTGGTGTTGGCGATATAAGTGCCAACCCAGGTGGCGGTTGCTTTCAGCCATTCAATATCGCTGCCGATCAGGTACTGCGAGAGTACAGCCGGGAAGATCAGCATGGACTGAGCGAAGATCAGCGGGATCATGCCCGCGCTATTGACCTGCATGGGTATGTAGGTGCGTTGCGCGGTGCCAACCAGCAGACCACGACCAACCATGCGCTTGGTAGGATACTCAATCGGCACGCGGCGCTGTCCCAGGTACATGTAGACAATGCCCACGATAGTCACCAGACCCACCAGGGCGAAGACAGCGACACTGACGATGCCCCCGCTGCTGCCACCGCTGGAGGTAGCAGAGTTCCAGCCATTGGCGATCAGGGTGTTGATCTGACTGACGATACCGGCAAAGATGATCAGCGAGATACCGTTGCCGATGCCGTTCTCGGTGATCAGTTCACCCAACCAGACCATGATCATGGTGCCAGTGGTAAGCGCCATGAGGATCGACAGGGACTCCAACCAGGACGACGCATCGAAGAGACTGAAATTGGTCAACACATTAAAACGAACGAAAATGGCAGCCTGTCCCAGCGCCTGCAAGAAGGCCAGTGGAACGGAGATGATGCGGGTAATCTGGTTGAAGCGCAGGCGACCCGCCTCGCCTTCGCGCATCATGTTCTCCAGCGCCGGAATGATTGGCTGGAGCAGTTGCATCACAATCGTCGCCGTGATATAGGGATAGACCCCCAGTGCGACAATAGAAAACTTCTGCAACGACCCGCCAGAAAAGACATCGAGCAGGCCAAGCAACTGGCCCAGGTTCTGACTTCCACCCGAAGAGAAAAGCTTCACCAGGCTCTGCGTTTCCGCGTTGGTTAATGGCACAGGGATATTGGCCAGAACCCTGGTTATCAGCAGGATCAACAGGGTGAAAAGAATCTTTTTGCGTAGATCTGGTATTGTCCAGATACTGCGCAGTCTTTCCCACATGGGGATCTCCTTTCACGACTTAACAAAAACCTATACCAGGTATAACGCCTGGAAGTACCTGGATGTTTTATCCAGGTACTTCCTTCCTGATCTGGCATCGGAACACCGGGCCAGGTGTTCGCCAGATCAGAATACGAAGAATTCTTCCTTCCTGATCTGGCATCGGAACACCAGGCTCGGTGTTCGCCAGATCAGAATACGAAGGGTAATCCTTCCGGTCAAGTTACTCCTGGCCTGCCTGACGGCCCGCAGCCTGCTGGTCTCCATCCTTACGGCGTTTGGTCTTCTCGTACACTCTGACGGGAATGACCTCGACTGAGCCGCCAGCAGCCTCAATTTTGGCGCGAGCGCTAGCCGAGAATTTATGGGCTTTGATGGTGAGAGCATGTTCCAGCTCGCCATCGCCCAGAACTTTGAGCAGCCCTTTGCCCTGCGCTTTGGTCAGAAAACCCGCTTCCACCAGGACTTCAGGGCTGACCAGCGTGCCGGCCTCCAGTTCGGAGAGCTCGCTCAGGTTAATAATAGAATACTCGTCGCGGAAAGGAATGTTGCTGTTCCCCAGACCGCGCAGGAACGGGAGGCGCTTGGACAGGCGCGTTTGACCGCCGTTGAAAGCGCGATGAATCGTTCCGCCAGTGCGAGCTTTCTGGCCTTTGGTACCACGCCCGGAGGTTTTGCCCCGCCCGGAGCCGTGGCCGCGACCAAGCCGCTTCTCTCGTTTGTGTGATCCAGGAGCTGGATGCAAATCAGAAAGTTTCATCAGGCTACTTCCTCTACCTGTACAAGGTGCCTCACTTTATTGATCATCCCACGCATGGCGGGAGTATCTTCGACTTCAACCGTGTGCTGAAGTTTGCGCAATCCCAGCGAACGAATGGTGTCCTTCTGGTCCTGGGCATACCCGATTGCGCTCCTCACGTATTTTACACGCAGTTTCATTTCTGTATCTCCTCTTGACTCCTCTCCGCTCTGACATTGAAACATGCTTTACATTATTTGTCAAAGCGGAAACAGGAGACTCAGCCCTGGCGACGACGGTCGCCACCGCCGCGACGGTCGCCGCGACCACCACGATCTCCGCGATCTCCGCCACGGCCCCGACCGCGCTCACCACGCTCGGAGGAGCGGCTTTCGCGCGCTTCTTCTTCACGCTGCTGGCGCGCCAGCGCGGCCTGTTCGGCGGCGGTGGCAGCTGCGGCCACCAGGCGCTCGGCCTGCTTTTTACCAACCACTTCCGCGACGGTCTTGCCGCGCAGCAGCGCCTCACTCTCGGCGGAGCGCAGTTCGCGCAGCGCTTCCAGACAGGCGTTGATGGTGTTAGCGGCGTTGGTGCTGCCCAGCGATTTGGTGAGGATGTCGCGAATGCCAACGGCCTGCATGACCGCGCGTACCGCGCCACCGGCAATCACGCCGGTACCAGGAGCGGCGGGTTTCAACATCACTTCCGAAGCGCCATAGCGTGTTTTGACCATGAAAGGAATGGTAGAACCGGCCAGCGGCACTTCAAGCAGGTGCTTTTTGGCGTCCTCAACCCCTTTACGAATCGCCTCGGTATACTCGGCGGCCTTGCCCAGACCATAGCCGACGTGGCCGTTCTGATCTCCGACCACAACCAACGCCCGGATGCTGAAGCGGCGACCGCCCTTGACCACTTTGGAGACGCGGCTCACCTGCACAACCGTCTCGGTCAGGTTCAGTTTTGAAGCATCTATTCTTGCCATCTTTTCTCCTCGTGGCCTAAAATTTCAGGCCCACTTCACGAGCGCCTTCGGCGAGCGCGGCCACACGCCCATGATAGGGATAGCCACCACGATCAAAGACGACCTGTTCAATGCCCTTTTCTTTGGCACGCTGGGCGACCAGTTTGCCAACTTCGCGCGCCAGGGCGACTTTGTGATTGTTCGCAATGGCGGCGAGCGCCTCGACAGGCGTTTTCTTCTCGCCTTTGACAGCCGCTGCCAGCACAGTTTTCCGACCGGTGCCGGCTTTGTTGGAGGCGGCATTACCTTTGGCAGCTTTGGCTCCCTTTTTGGAGGGCGCAGCTTCCGCCGCGACTTCGACCTCTTCGTACACCTCTGGCGCCTCCGCTGCTTGTGGCGCGGGAGCCGCCTGCGGCGCCGGCTTGAAGTCCTTCAAGGTCGCGTCCAGTGAAGAGGCCGCCGCCAGGGTGCGTCCGCTGGCATCGTCAATGACCTGCGCATAGATCTGGCTGCCGCTGCGGAAAACGCTCAGGCGCGGACGCTCCGGGCTGCCTTCCAGGCGGTTGCGCAGGCGCATGTGCCGCTTTAAACGAGCTTTATTTGCGTGGAATTGCTTGATCATTTCTTCTTACCACCGACTTTCCCGGCCTTACCAGCTTTGCGGCGGATGGCCTCGCCCGCGTAACGAATGCCTTTGCCTTTGTACGGCTCAGGTTTGCGCAACTGACGGATGCTGGCCGCAACCTGGCCAACCAGTTGTTTATCGATGCCGCTGACACTGATTTTCGTGGCCTTGGTCGCCTGGTCAACACCGTCGACGTTCAGGGTGATACCGGCTGGCGGCTGCACTTCGATGGGATGCGAGTAACCGACCAGAATAATCAGGTTTTCGCCCACTTTGTTCGCGCGATAGCCGACGCCATGAATCTCCAGTTGTTTGGTGAAGCCTGTTGTGACCCCGACCACCATGTTATTGACCAGGGTGCGATACAGGCCGTGTTTCGATTTATGTTGCTTGCTGTCCGATGGCCGGCTGACCGTCAAATTGCCGTCTTCCAGAGTCAATTTCAGTTCAGGATCAACCTGATAAGAAAGTTCACCTTTGGGGCCTTTGACCGTCACAAAGTTCTCATCGGTCCAGTTCACCTGCACCTTGGGAGGCACAGGGATTGGCGCACGTCCAATACGAGACATTCTAAAACCTCCTGTGCCTACCAGACGTAACAGACAACTTCACCGCCCAGACCGGACTGGTAGGCTTTGCGGCCCGTCATCAGCCCTTGAGGCGTGGAAAGAATTGAGATACCCTGTCCGCCGCGCACACGGGGAATGCTCCCCCGCTTGGTATAGACACGCAAGCCGGGCTTGCTGACGCGCTTGAGCTGCGTCAGCACCGACTTTTTATCAACATAGCGCAACGTGATGCGGATGGTGCCCTGGGGGGTGTCCTTGAGGATCTCGATATCCTTGATATACCCCTCTTCTTTGAGCACGCGCGCGATGGCCAGCTTCATTTTTGAGGCCGGGATGTTCACTCTGGTGTGCCGCGCGGCTACCGCATTGCGAATGCGAGTCAGCATATCCGCGATGGGATCAGTCATGTTCATGAAACAACACCCTCCGATTACCAGCTCGACTTCGTTACGCCGGGCAGCTCACCGCGCAATGCCCGCTCACGGAAGCAGATGCGGCACAGACCAAATTTCCGAATATATGCGCGCGGGCGGCCACAGACCTGGCAGCGGTTGTGATGCTGCACTTTGTACTTGGGCTTGCGCTGCGACTTGACAATCATTGATACTTTCGCCATACCAGTCTCCTGCTATTTCTTAAAGGGCATGCCCATCAACCTGAGCAGCCGGCGCCCCTCTTCGTCGGTGCGCGCTGTAGTGACAATGCTAATTTCCATTCCGCGCACCTTGTCGATCTTGTCATAGTCGATTTCGGGGAAGACCAGTTGCTCGCGCAGGCCCAGGGTGTAGTTGCCGCGACCATCGAAAGCCTCTGAGGAGATGCCCTGGAAGTCGCGAATACGCGGCAGGGCAACATTGATGAGCTTATCGAGGAAGTGGTACATGCGATCTCCGCGCAACGTGACCATACAACCAATCTGCATTCCTTCGCGCAGCTTGAAGGCCGCGACGGAGCGTTTGGCGCGGGTAATCACCGGGCGCTGGCCGGTAATGGTGGCCAGGTCGGAGACAGCGGCATCCATCGCTTTGGCGTTCTGGATGGCTTCGCCCATGCCGATGTTGACGACCACTTTATGAATGGTCGGAACCTGCATGGGGTTGGCATAGCTGAACTCTTTCTGCAACCCTGGCACTACCTCTTTCTGGTACTTTTCTTTCATTCGCGATGCCATGTGCTACTACTCCTTCTTCGCCGAGCGTTCCTCAATGACCTTGTGACATCTCTTGCAGACACGCACCGAGCGCTCTTTGTCGTTGATCACCCGGCGCTCGTGCGCGACCCTGGTGGGCTTGCCACATTCGGAGCAGATGAGCATCGTGTTGGAGACATGGATGGGCATGGCTTTGTCAATCACGCCGCCCTGGCGAGTCTGGCCCTGCGGTTTCACATGCTTTTTGACCATGTTGAGACCTTCTACCACGACTTTATCAAGCTGTGGCAGCGCCCGTGAAACCGTCCCCTGCTTGCCCTTATCTTTTCCGGTGAGTATCAAAACGGTGTCACCCTTTTTGATATTCATCTTGGCAAGATGCAGAGGCTTTTTCTCTTTCTCTTTTATTGCCATTTTTTTCCTCAACCGTTAATCGTTTGTCTTTGGCGCACTCGCGAGCGCCAAACATCAACGAAAAACGTTCCGTCCCACTCGCTAAAGCACTTCTGGCGCCAGCGAGATAATTTTCATGAAGTTGCGCTCGCGCAGTTCGCGAGCCACGGGGCCAAAGATACGGGTGCCGCGCGGGTTGTTGCCGGCTGCGATGATGACCGCCGCGTTTTCGTCAAAGCGAATGTGCGAACCATCGGGACGCACGTATTCTTTAGAAACGCGCACGACGACGGCGTTGACCACTTCGCCCTTTTTGACCTGACCGTTAGGCGCGGCCTGCTTGACGGAGGCTTTGATGATGTCTCCGACTTCGGCGTAGCGCTTGCGTGAACCACTCATCACGCGAATACACATGATCTCTTTTGCGCCGGTGTTATCGGCGACTTTCAGACGCGTCTGTGGCTGAATCACAGCAATCCTCCCTTATTCTTCCTCAGACTCGGAGGTCAGATCTGGATCAGCCTCGGCCAGCACTTCTTCAACCGGCACGATGCCACTGCCGCGCTTGGTGATTTCGACCAGGCGCCAGCGTTTCAGCTTGCTGAGCGGACGGCTCTCCTGAATGCGAACCACGTCGCCAATCTGACAGGCGTTGTCTTCGTCATGCGCATAAAAATGCTTGGTCTGCTTGTACGTGCGCTTGTAAATGCGATGCTTTTTCAACGAGACGACCGAGACGACGATGGTCTTGTCCATCTTGTTGCTGATGACGGTGCCCTCTTTGATCTGTACGCGACCCTGGGGCTTTCCCGTCGCTGCTTGCTGTGTCATTAGTCCTGGCCCTCCAACTCTGACAGCCGATGCAATACACGGGCAATGTCCTTGCGCGTCTGCGTAAACGCACGGTTGTTCTTGATCTCGCCGCGCTGCTGCTGCAAGCGGAGGTTGAACAATTTCAGGCGCAGATCCTTGAGCTCGCGCTGGGCTTCGCCCTCGCTGTAAGCCTGGATCTGCTTGCGGCGCTCATTAACTTTCAACGCTCTCAGCCTCCCCCCGCACGAGAAAGCGGGTTTTGACGGGCAGTTTATGGCCGGCCAGGCGCACCGCTTCTTTGGCGATCTCTTCGGAGACGCCGCCGATTTCAAAGATGATGCGTCCGGGCTTGATAACTGCAACATAATGGTCAACCGCGCCTTTACCACTACCCATGCGGGTTTCGGCTGGCTTGGCGGTAATCGGCTTGTCCGGGAATACGCGAATCCACACTTTACCACCACGCTTCATGAAGCGGGTGAGCGCGATACGCGCGGATTCAATCTGGCGGGACTCCAGCCAGCATGGCTCCAGGGCTTGCAACCCGAACTCTCCAAAGGAGAGGGTGTTGCCACGCGTGGCGGCGCCTCTCATGCGACCGCGATGCTGTTTGCGGTATTTAAAACGTGACGGTGCCAGTAACATGGCTTTCTATCTCCTCTATTCGCTCTCAGAAGCCCCGGTTTCCGGTGTGGCTGACGCGGACGGCTGCTGAGTCGGGGCGGTCTCGCTGGTGGTGGCGGGACTCTGGGCCTCCGGGCTGCTGGCTGGCCGCTCTGGTCTCGGCTGGCGCGGGGGCCGCTCACCCATAGGCCTGGGAGGACGCGGACCTCGCTCGCCCTGCGGACGCTCGCCCTGTGGACGATCTCCACGCGGCGCACGCGGACCCCGATCTCCTTGCGGACGATCCCCACGCGGACCTCGATCCCCACGCGGACCTCGCTCGCCCTGCGGACGATCTCCACGCGGACCCCGGTCTCCACGCGGACCTCGATCCCCACGCGGACCCCGGCGCTCGCCGCGCTCCTCGCGCTGGGGCACATACGCCGGCTCCGCATCAACCGCGCCGCTGATCTCGCGCCGCTTGTCGGGCAGGATGTCGCCCTTGTAAATCCAGACCCGAATGCCGATGACCCCAAAAGTCGTATGAGCTTCAGCCAGGCCGTAATCAATGTCGGCGCGCAGAGTGTGCAGAGGAATTTTGCCCTCGACCTCTTTCTCGGAGCGCGCGATTTCCGCGCCGCCCAGGCGACCACCGACCAGCACACGAATACCCTTGGCGTTCGCGCGCATG
>DASZXF010000716.1:0-9261 GCA_035546055.1 Ktedonobacteraceae bacterium | reverse complement strand
CGACGCGGCGGTGCGAGCCATTGACGCGCACTTTCCCCTGGTCGCCACGCAAACCGTCAAGGATTTGATGCAAAGTCAGCAGTCCACGGTTGACATGATTACGAACTTTTTGAAGGTCGCGGGCTTGCTGGCCCTGTTGATTGGCGGAGTCGGCATCGTGAACACCATGCAGGTGTTGCTCTCGCGCCGCAAAACCGAGATTGCCATGCTCAAGACGGCGGGCTATCGGCGCGGGGATCTCTATGCTCTCTTCGCCCTGGAAACGGGTCTGATCGGCCTGGTTGGCAGCGTGGTGGGTTCCGCCGTGGCCATAGGCGTCAGTTACATTGTGCGTAATCTGCTCGACAACCTGGGGATGAACGCGACTTTCCAGATCGATCCCTGGTTGATCCTGGGAGGCGTGGGCATTGGCTGTGTTACCTCGCTGATTTTCGGCCTGATGCCAATTATCCAGGCAGCTGGTATTCGTCCGCTCCAGGTGCTGCGCGAAAACGAGCATAAAAGCGCCGGTGGCGTGTTTCAGACAACTCTCCTGCTGGTGGTGCTCTCGCTCCTGTTTTGCGGATTGGCCACGGTTATTCTCAATAACAATCTGGTGCTGGGCCTGGAGGCCACCTATGGCACGTTGAGTTTCCTCCTGCTGTTAGGCGGCGTTTTTACCCTGGTGATCCTGGCGGTCAGCAAGTTGCCGGTGCCTGAACGTTTCCAGGTCAAGCAGATCCTCCTGGCGCTGCTGTGCATGGCCTGCGCGGTCGGACTCTACCTGGCGCAGCCGATCTTCGGCATCTGTTTGCTGGTCGTGGGTCTGCTGGGCCTGTTCATCGGCCTGCTGCCGCGCGGCTGGAAAGTCAGCACCCGCATGGCCTTGCGCAATCTGGGACGCCGGCGCGGTCGTACCCTGACGACGATGCTCGCGCTGTTCATTGGCGTCTTCGGCATCGGGACCGTGGTGGGCCTGGGTCACGATACCCAGACAGAGGTTCAGAACACCCTGGCGGCGAATATGCCGTATAACCTGGTGGTGACGACCAACGGTCAGGATACAAGCACCCTCCAGGCAAGCCTGACCAGCATTCCGGGTCTGACCGGCAACCGTGAAGTGCCCTTTGTGGCGGCGACTCCTTCCACGATCAACGGTCAGCCCATCGAACAGATCCTGCCGGTGAGCGCTGGACTCCAGGACGCGATTGGTACCCTGAGCCAGGTGGAAGGGTACGACCTGACGCAGAGCGTGCCAGATCTGCAGATTGCTCTCGGTCGCAACCTCACCCCTGCCGATGCCGGTACGAATAATGTCCTCGTCAGCGAGATCCTGACCAGCACCGGCTGGCTGGGCTTGAAGATCAAGCCGGGGGATACGATTACCTTCGCCGGCCAGGATGGTACGGCCCCGCAAACAGTGAAGGTGGTGGGCATCATCGCCAAGGCGAGTAGCTTCGGCATGCTGGGCCGGGTGCTGGCTCCCTCCTCCGTGGTGGAGGCGTTGACCTCGCCGACTGATCGCACCACGATTTCGTACCTGAATGTCGATAACGCCCAGTACGGTCACGCGGTACGCAAAGTCAGCGAGATAGTGCCCAACGCGGTCATCCAGAATTTAAGCGACACCTCTCTGGCTTTCCTCCAGAGAATAGCCGGTATTATCGATATCATGCTGGCCCTGGCTGCCCTCTCGGTAATCGCGGCGGTGCTGATCATTGCTAACGCGGTGGCTCTGGCGATGCTGGAGCGCAGACGCGAGCTGGGCATCCTGAAGTCGGTCGGCTACACCAGCCGCTCCGTCCTGGGCGGGATCGCGATTGAGAACGCCGTCATTGGCGGAGCAGGAGCCTATGTCGCGATGTTGCTGGCGACCGGGGCGGTCAGCGCCATGGGAACGGTGATGTTCAATATGACGCTGACAATTGAACCCCTGGTGGTGGTCAGCATGATCGTAGGGCCGATCCTGCTCGCGGTAATCACGGCGGCCCTGGTTGCGTGGCAGGCCACCCGTATTCGTCCTCTGGAAGTGTTGCGCTACGAATAGCACTTCACGAGGCACCTCCGTTCCGCTCTGGTGAGCGTTCGCCAGAGCGGAGTACGAGGATTATCCTGGCAAATGCGTGTGTTACAGGGGAGCTGCCAATGACCAGTTCCCTTGCGGAATCGTCTCACACAGGAGGTTTTTCATGTCTCTTCCCATCATCCCCGGTGCTGAGCCTTTCTCGGCTAGCGGAACTCGTGGTGGCGTCTTGCTTCTCCACGGCTACGGATCGACGCCGCAGCAGTTGCGTTCCTGGGGCCAGGCTCTCGCGGAGGCAGGCTTTTCCGTTGAGGTGCCCCTGCTGCCTGGCCATGGTACCACTGCCGAGGATCTGGATACCACGGGCTGGCCCGATTATCTCAAATGCGCGGAGATCCACTACAAAAAGCTGCGCGCGCGTCACGAACATGTCTTTGTGGGCGGTATCTGCCTGGGTGGGATGCTGGCGGCGTGGATGGAAATCCAGCATCCCAAACGAATCGCCGGCCTGTTGTTGATGAATGTGCCTTTCAAGTCGCCCAAAGGCGGCAGTATGAAAATCGGCAGACGCCTGATTAAGCTGGGAAAGCGGTTTTTTCACCTGCCGCCCAATCCCGTCTTTGTCGCCGATCCTGCCGCGCCCGCTGTGATCTCGTATAATAAGCTCCCCATCGAGCCTATGGGCACGATCCTGCCATACTTTGAGGCCATTCGCAAACGCGCGCCGAAAATTCATTGCCCGTCGCTGGTCTTCACAAGCAAGCTCGATCCGACTGCTTCGGCGGAAGAAGCCCGCTACTGGAACGCATCTTCCGGGCCAGTTGAGCAGATCCTGCTGGAACACAGTCACCATGTCGCGACTCTCGATTATGACAAGGAACTGGTGAATGAACTGACCATCGCGTTCGCCGATGATATCATGGCTGGCTCCTATACGCGCGGGCAGGATAAGGCGTCTGCGTGGTGCGAGAATGTAACATCTACCGCCGCGTCTACCGCCGCGATTGATGTCCAGAGCCTGGCCAAACGCTATCACAAGACTGACAAGGCAGACGCGGTTGACCAGATCTCTTTCCAGGTTCAGCCCGGTGAGATCTTTGGTTTGCTGGGACCCAATGGAGCTGGCAAGAGCACGACCATCGGGGTTTTGACGACTACGGTGCGCTCGACCGGTGGCATTGTTTCGATCATGGGCATCAATGTCTCCAAAGATCCCCTGGCGGTCAAACAACGTATCTCTGTGGTTCCCCAGAAATGTAATCTTGACCAGAGTCTGACGGCGCGCGAGATTCTCACCTATCACGCCAGCTATCATGGCATCCCCCGCGCGGAACGCGAGGCGCGTGCTACGGCGCTGCTGGAAGAGTTCGGCCTGGCGGAGCATGGGAATGACAAAGTGAAGACCTTCTCCGGGGGCATGGCCCAGCGCCTCTTGATTGCTCGCGCGCTGATGCACAACCCGGATGTACTGTTCCTGGACGAGCCGACCAATAATCTCGATCCGCAGGCCCGGCTGTTCCTCTGGGAGCGTATCCGCGCGCTGAAAGCGCTGGGCATGACGATTATGCTGACAACTCACGATATGGAAGAGGCGAGCCGACTCTGTGACCGCATCGCGATTATGGACAAGGGACATATTCTGGTGTGCGATACGCCAGATGAGCTGGTCAAGATCATCCCCGGTGGCTCGACCCTTGAGGTTCGCGTGCGCGTCGCCGCCGCCGCGCCTGTCCTGGTGAATGTCAGTGCTGGCGCGGGCGCCGACTCGAACGCCGCAAAGGCGTCGGATGAGATCCAGCGCGCCCTCCAGGCGCTACCAGGAGCGCAGCGGGTCGAAGAGGTTGCTCTGCCCAAAGGAGAGGCCGGCCAGACTGACATTGCTGTTTTCCGCATCTACGGAGAGAATGTCCCGGCCCTTATTCCCAAAACCATCCACATGGTCGCGGAAAGCAACGCTGAATTGTGCGATCTCCATATCAATCATCCCAGCCTTGAGGATGTTTTCATTCATCTCACCGGAAGGAACTTACGCGCATGAGCACCATTGCCCCTTCTTCCCTGCCAGCAAAGGCTACCCTGAGCATGGGGCCTTTGCCGGGTAAACGTTCTATGGTTCTGCTCCTGGCTTTCTGGCATGTCCTGCGCCGCGATCTGATGGTCTCAGTGCGCGAATGGGTGCCCTTTATCATGCAAACCCTGGTCCAGCCTTTCTTCTTCCTGCTGGTCTTTGGACGGATTTTGCCAGAAGCGGGCCTGTCGGAAGTCCACTACGCGGCCCTCTTCCTGCCCGGCGTGGTGGCGCTGAATATCGGCCTGGCCGGCGTTCAGAGCATCGCAATTGCCCTGATTACCGACCTGGGGGGCGCGCGCGAGATC
The DNA here is from genome assembly GCA_035546055.1 of Ktedonobacteraceae bacterium. Taxonomy (GTDB): domain Bacteria; phylum Chloroflexota; class Ktedonobacteria; order Ktedonobacterales; family Ktedonobacteraceae; genus Paraktedonobacter. Next base: position 4,883 of record DASZXF010000716.1, on the reverse strand, counting down.
GACGACCGCCTGCTGGCGCCTCTGCCGATTTCCCTGGTCGCGCTGGAAAAAGTCGTCTTTGCCACCATACGCAGTCTGATCGCGGGCGCGGTGACCATTCCAATGGGTTACTTGCTGCTGGGCAGCGGCTTCCAGGTGCGCGGAGATATGATCGTACCTCTGATTATCGTAATGGTGCTGACCGCGTTGACCAGTTCGGCGCTGGGCCTGCTCTTCGGGGCCGGGCTGCCCATAGATAAGATTTTCCTGCTCTTTACGATTGTCTTTAGCCTGGTCCAGTTCACCGGCTGCGTCTTCTTCACCTGGACCTCTCTGAAGGACTTCGTGGTTTTCCAGGTCATCACGCTGCTGAATCCTGTGACCTATGCATGTGAAGGGCTACGGTACGCGATGGTGCCGCCAATCAACGGACAGAACGCGGCCACGCTGCCCATCGCCTGGGTAGTGATAGGGCTGATCGCCTTCTTTGTGGTCTTCCTGATCCTGGGGATGCGGGCATTTCGCAAGCGAGCGATATCGTAATGCAGGGTTGATAGTCGTCCCTGATGTTTGAGGTACCGGAAATCCATCTTGTGAAGGGAGAGCTGCCGCAGGCCCGCGTCGGGCGCGGCGAGCAGAACAACGACGTTCGGCAAGCGGAACAGCGGCGTTCGTGCATCGACGCGAACCTGCGGTGGCTCTCCTTTCACATTATTAAGGAGCAAATGGATATGAGCACAACAGGCCAGCAAAGAGCGGCAGAGACAGAAACGGTGCCCGTGTTGATTGTAGGGGGCAGTCTGGTGGGTCTGTCCGCCTCGCTTTTCCTCTCGTTTCATGGCATTCCGTCGCTGCTGGTTGAACGCCACAGTGGAATCTCACCGCATCCGCGCGCATTCAATTTTAATATGCGCACCATGGAGATCTTCCGCGCAGTCGGGGCAGAGGAAGCTGTGCGCAGGAAAGCGCCGCCCCATTTTCAGAGTAGCGGCATTCTCCAGGCGGAAAGCCTGGTGGGCAGAGAATTCGGCTGGATTACCCAGGACACGACCAGCAGCGATCTGAGTCCACTGGCGGGCTGTATTATTGGTCAGGACGCCCTGGAACCGGTCTTGCGTGAGCGAGCGCTGGAACTGGGAAGCGCCATGCGTTTCTCCACGGAGTTTGTTTCTTTTGAGCAAGATAGCGAGGGCGTAAACGCGGTGATCCGCGACCGTACCAGCGGAGTTGAGAGCAGGGTGCGCGCCCGCTATCTCATAGCCGCCGATGGCAATCGCAGCGCGATCCGCCAGCAGCTTGGGATCAGGACATTCGGCCCAGGTTCGCTCGGACATCAGCTCAGTATTCTCTTCCAGGCCGATGTCGAGGGTCCGCTGCGCGGCAGAAAGCTGGCCGTCTGTTTTGTCAATAATCCAGGCGTGCGCAAGGGGACTTCGCTGGTCTTCGCGCGCAATGGCGATGGCTTCGCGCTCTTTACTCCCTATCGGCCAGATCAGGAGCAGGAAGCAGATTTCGCCGGGGAGCGCGGCGTTGAGCTGGTGCGCGCCGCCGTGGGCGTACCCGACCTGCCCGTAGAGATCCTCAATGTAACTCCCTGGGAGGTCGCCGCCTGGGCCGCGCAACGTTTTCAGGAAGGCCGCGTTTTCCTGGCCGGCGATTCTGCCCATGTTACTCCTCCTGCCGGAGCCTTTGGAGCCAATACCGGGATTGCCGACGCGTATAACCTGGCCTGGAAGCTGGCCCTGGTGCTCCAGGAGAAGGCCGATCCCGGGCTTCTGCTGACGTACAGCCAGGAGCGGCAGCCGGTTGTACGGGGAACTGCGGAACAGTCTTTCGCCATGTTCACCCGCTTTGCCGCTGGTCCCGGGTCTGCTCAGGAGGGGAAGCCGATCCTGCCGTACAACTCCATCGCTTTTGGTTATCGCTATCAGGGAGCGCATCTCCCTGCTGAGTCCGGTGAGGAGGAACCCTTTGAGAATCCACACGAGCCGTCAGGCCGTCCTGGTAGCCATGCCGCGCACGTCGTGCTGTATCAGGGAGAACAGCAATTCTCGACTCTTGATCTCTTTGGCAAGCACTTCGTCCTGCTCACTGGCGCTCAGGGGAGCTACTGGCGTGAGCCTGCGCAGCGAGTCGCCGCGCGCCTGGGTCTGCCCCTGGACATCTATCATATCGATGGTGAGGACGGATTCGCCAGTCCTGAGCAGCGCTTCCTGAGCGCCTACGGTCTGCATGAGGATGGCGCGGTACTTGTACGCCCCGATGGCTTTATCGCCTGGCGTGCGGTGACATCCTGCCAGAATCCCGCCGCAGCCATTGAACAGGCTCTGCACCTCCAGTTTGTGCAACCTGCTCACAAGGAACAGAAAGAGGCAGTCACCAGCCACTAAGATCAACGCCTTTCCCGAGATCGCAATTGCAAGAAAGAACAGGAGAAACAGCACATGAGCGTAAGACACGAACTCTTCCAGAACTTTGACGCGGCTTATGAGAGCGTTGCCCCGTGGGATATCGACCATCCGCAGGACATTTATGTGAAGCTGGCGCAGACGGGCGCGATTCAGGGATCGGTGCTCGACGCGGGCTGCGGGACTGGTGAAAATACCCTGCATATTGCCCGGACCTGCCAGGATATCTGGGGAGTTGATATCTCGCCTCTGGCTATTCAAAAAGCGCGCGAAAAAGCCAGCGAGCGAGGACTCCAGGTGACATTCCAGGTCGGTGACGCGCTGGCGCTCTCCCGCCTGGGGCGTACTTTCGATACGGTCATTGATTGCGGCCTTATGCACAATTTCTCGGACGAAGAACGAACGCTCTTTATCGAGGAATTGCAGAGTGTCCTTCGGCCAGGGGGCAAATACTTTCTCCACTGTTTTAGCAAACAGTTGCCGGGTGGGGTTGGCCCTCGGGGGATTACCCCTGATGAAATCTCTACCATGTTCAGTCAGGGCTGGCAGGTGAACAGTATCCGCCCGACTCACTTTGAACTGAGCACGATGAGCTATCAGCCGCCCGCCTGGATCGCGGAGATCACCCGCACAGCGGAGTAGGATAAAGATGAACTGAGGGTGTCCGGCTGGCTAGCCGATACAGGCTTTTCCTGAATAGCCAGCCATGATCTCTCTCGCCTGAGAAAGAGCAAGATAGCATGAGCAGAACAAACCAAGAGATTTCTGGATACGACGAGACAGCGCCGGTTCTCATCGTAGGAGGTAGCCTGGTCGGCCTGTCCACGGCCCTGTTTCTGGCCTCCCATGGCGTTCGGCCCCTGCTGGTAGAGCGCCACGCCGGGATTTCGCCACACCCGCGCGCCTTCAATTTCAATATGCGCACCATGGAAATTTTTCGCGCGGCTGGTGTGGAAGAGGCTATTCGCCAGGCGGAACCCACGGATTACCGCAACAGTAGTGTGCTCCAGGCGGAGAGTCTGGCAGGAAAAGAACTGGGATGGATTACGCAAGACGCGACTGAAAGCGATCTGAGCGCGGTGCTGGGGAGCATCACCGGCCAGGATATGGTCGAGCCGGTCCTGCGCAAGCACGCCGAGGAACTGGGCTGCGACCTGCGTTTTTCCACTGAACTGATCTCATTTGAACAGGATGCCACGGGCGTGAACGCGGTGATTCGCGAGCGAGCGAGCGGGCGCGAGAGCCGGGTGCGCGCGCGTTACCTGGTCGCGGCTGATGGCAATCGCAGTATGATTCGCCGGCAACTGGGAATTGGTGTACAGGGGCCGGGCGTGCAGGGACATCAGATGACTCTGCTGTTTTCCGCTGATCTGAGCGCAGCCTTTCGCGGACGCAGGATCGCCATCTGTTTTGTGAATAACGCCGCGTTACGAGGTGGAACGCTGATCCTGGCCCGTGGCGAGGGACGAGGCTATGGCTTATACGCCCCCTATCGGCCCGAACAGGGAGAACAGGATACCGATTTTGTTGGTCCCCGTGGAGTCGAACTGGTGCGCGCCGCCATTGGTCTGCCCAACCTGCCTGTCGAGATTCTTAACGTCACCCCCTGGGAAGTAGCTGCCTGGGTGGCGGAACGCTTTCAGCAGGAGAACGTCTTCCTGGTGGGTGACGCGGCTCATGTCACCCCGCCGACCGGGGCTTTTGGGGCCAACACCGGCATCGCGGACGCCTATAACCTGGCCTGGAAACTGGCCCTGGTGCTCCAGAACAACGCCAACCCGGAACTGCTGCTCACCTATGACGAGGAGCGCAGGCCGGTGGCACGCTTTACCATTGAGCAGGCCTTTGCCATGTATGCGCGTTTTGCCTCCCCTCATCTCAGTCGGAACGCGCCGCCGGTAGACTATGATGCGGTCGCCTTTGGTTATCGCTATCACTCGACCTGCCTGCCCTCGGAGTCCGGCGACGACGGCGTAAGCGAGAATCCTCACGAGCCGAGTGGACGCCCGGGCACCCATGCCGCGCACGTGTCCTTGCGCTCTCAGGACCAGCAGATCTCCACCCTCGACCTCTTCGGCCAAGGCTTCGTCCTGCTCACCGGCGCGCGGGGCGTGGCCTGGAGCCAGGCCGCCCGGGAAGTTAGCCAGCGCCTCGGCCAGTCCATCTCAGTCCATCAGATTGGCGACGGCTGTGAGTTCGCCGATCCTGCGCACCACTTTCTGCACGCGTATGGTCTGTCCGAGTGGGGAGCCGTCCTGGTGCGACCAGACGGCTTTATCAGCTGGCGCTCAGTCGGAAGCCAGGAGCGTCCCGCAGAAGTCCTTGAGCAGGCGCTGCGTCTCTCACTGGCTCAGCCAGTTCCAGAAGCAGTGAGCATGAAAAAGTAACATGAGCCATCCCTGTTAACCAGAGAATCTGAGCGTGAAAAGTTGTGTACGTTCCTTCTCCGTGAAGGTAGAGGCGCTGCTTGCCCGCGCCGCCTGGGGGGCCGTGGCG
>DASZXF010000715.1:0-5610 GCA_035546055.1 Ktedonobacteraceae bacterium | reverse complement strand
AAAGTGCATTCCGACGCAATGTCCCTGATGTATTAGAGGCATCAGGAAATTTTACAAATTACCAGGGGAGACCGCGCATGAGCAAAACGAAGATGCGCTGCATCACCTGCGGCAAGTGGTTCCAGTCGGCTAATGCGAAAGAAGTAACTTGCCCAGAATGCGTGCAGAAGGCCAGAAGAGACAAATCGGCCTCGAAGGCAGCGCCGCAAGCTGCCTCCAGACTACCTGGACAGGGATTACCGGGTACAGGGAACCCGAGTCGTCCCGTTCCGCCTCCCAAGCCCAAACCGGCGACAAGTGGGACCAGCCATTGGTTTGATTCTATCAATGACGTGAAAGTGAGTGAGCCTGAACCGCCGCCTCAGCGTCCCAGACCAACCTCCCCTGCGCCACACGATACTCACGGAGGGACAGGCTCTCGCGGGCCTGGTGGTTATCGTGACGAGCGCGGACCCGGTGAACATCGTGGCCCCGGCGGCTACCGTGGACCAGGGGGCTATCGCGAGGAGCGTGGACCCGGCTCCGGCGGTTATCGCGGACCCGGCGCTTATCGTAACGCGCCTCTCAGCGGCAGCATTGCCGGCGGTATCGGCCAGCGCCCGCGTCAGCCCATGGAAGGCGGCGTGCCCGGTCGTGGTCCGCGTCCAGGTGGTCCCGGCGAACAACGTGGCGGATATCATGGCGAAAAAAGAGGCGGTCGACCCGCAGCGCCGAAGAAGCCCAAAACGCCGCCAGTTCCCAGGCCCAAAAAAGAGAAAATCCCACCTCCAGAACCTTTCAAGCCCACACCTGAACAGATCACTCAGGTGGAACAGCGCTACCTGGAACTGGCGGTGCCAGGCGAGTTCGACGGCATCCGCAGCCAGATCGCTCATGAACTGGGCATTCCTAAAAAGGCCGTGAAGCAAATCGTCAAAAATCTGCGTGAGCGCGAAAGCATTCCGAGCTGGTGGGAAACGCAGACATATAAGGGCGATACTGAAGAAAAAGAGAAGATCCAGGCGGCCTACCAACCTTATCTCCCCGTTCCCCCGGTTGGAGTTCACCGTAAGATCGCCGACGAGCTGGATCTCAAACCCGGCGTGGTTTATCAGGCTATCAAGACCATCCGCGCGGAGTTAAATTTACCTCCATACAATGATCCCGAACTCCACGCCAGCGAGTTTGAAGAGATCAAGCGCAAGGTTCGCGAGGCCAGAGAAGCGCGCGAAGCTGCGAAAGCCGCCCAGGCCGCCGAAGCTGCGAAAGCCGTCGCGGCAGCCAGCCCCTCCAACGAACAGGCGCCAGACGCCTCCGCAGAAGCTGCTGTCCCCGCCGGGGAAGCACAGGAAATGCAGGTGGCGGTTGTGCCAGGCGAAAATGGGTCCAGCGCGGAATAAACAAGAAGGAAAGGTTGCATGGGAGAAGAAGATTGCCTGTTTTGTAAAATTGCCGATGGACGTATTCCAGGCGAAATCGTCTATCAAGACGAAGATGTGGTGGCATTCAAGGATATCAATCCTACTGCGCCCCATCATATGCTCTTTATTCCACGCCAGCACATTGCCTCGATGGCCGAGTTGACCGCCGAAGATGGAGCGTTACTGGGCAAGCTTTTCGCAGCTGCCGCCCGGGTGGCTCACGAGCAGGGTCTGGACGAAGCAGGACGGGGCTATCGCTTCGTGACCAATGTCGGACCGGATGCGGGTCAGTCGGTCCTGCATCTGCACTTCCATCTGCTGGGAGGGCGTGAGTTTGGATGGCCTCCCGGCTAATGCTCGCTCTTTCACGAGCCATCTCTGATGGTTCAACATCAGGGCAAGACACGTGCCGCCCTGCTTCCTGGGAAGCGGGGCGGCACGAACATAAGGCATATTTCAGAGACAGAAGGTTTTGTATGCGTATTGCGCTTGATTATACTGCGGGTATTCGTCAGGAAGCGGGCATAGGCAACTATGTCCGCAGTCTGTTTGACGCAATGCTGGCGCTTGACACTGAAAATAGTTATACTCTACTTACCAGCGGGCGCCCGACCAGGGAGCATCCGTTTCCTGACGCGCCTAATGTACACGGGCGCATGTTACGTATTCCTGATCGCTATTTAAATGTGCTCTGGTACCGCTGGCGAGCGCCTCTGCCGGCCAATCTTTTTACCGGCAAAATCGATATTTATCATGGCCCGGATTTTGTCCTGCCCCCTCTGAGTTCGCGCATCCGCAAAGTAGTCACGATTCACGACCTGGCCTTTCTGGAGCACCCGGAATACGCTGTGCCCAGCCTGGCCGCGTATCTCAAAAAAGTCGTGCCCGAAGCTGTCGCGACCGCCGACGTGGTGGCCGCTGTTTCCCACGATAGCGCGCGCACGCTGGTAGAACACTTCCAGACGCCGCGTGAGAAGATTACGATTATCCCTAATGGTCTGCGGCCTCACTTTAAACGCATTACGGACCCGGTGCTGCTGGGCGCGACCACGCACAAGTTCGCCCTGAAACATCCCCTGATTCTGGGGGTGGGCACGCTGGAGCCACGCAAAAATCACCTGGGACTGATCAAGGCTTTTCACCAGGCGCAGAACAACAGGGATAAGAAAAACCGGCCCGCCATGCTGGCCCTGGCGGGAGGTCAGGGCTGGCTGTATGAAGAGACCCGACAACTGGTGGCGGATCTCAAGCTGGAGAAAAAAGTGCGTTTCCTGGGCCGGGTCAGCGACCTGGAACTGGCCATCCTCTACAACCTGGCGGATGTCTTCGCCTTCCCCTCGTTTTTTGAGGGCTTTGGCGTCCCGCCGCTCGAAGCGATGGCCTGCGGCGCTCCAGTGATCACGTCAAATACCTCATCGCTGCCCGAAGTGGTCGGCGAGGCTGCGCTGACAGTCGATCCGCACAATATTGATGAACTCGCACAGGCAATTACGCGCCTGCTGGGCGATGAAAAACTGCGCGAGGAACTGCGCCAGAAAGGATTCGAGCGCGCTCAGATTTACACATGGCCAAAAGCGGCCCAAAAGATGCTTGATGTGTATCAAAGCCTGTATAATGGGGCCACAAATTTTTCTGGCGAGGTCATCCCGGTATGAAAATCGGCATTAACACCATGTTCTTCCGTCATCCGGCAAGCGGAAGCGGACAATATTTGATTCATTTGCTCAATGCCCTGGCCGCCATAGATACCCAGAACGAGTATGTGCTGGTCGGCCCTGAACCAATTTCAGAGAGCGTCCAGCAACAACTGCACGCCCCTTTCGCCCGGCACGCCAGGGGGGTGAGCGGTCCGCTGGGACTCAACGCCAGCCTGGAGAAAATGACCTGGGAGCAATGGACCGGACCCCGCGAGGCGCGGCGCCTGGGCGTGGATGTCTTTCATGTCCCCCATTTTGCCCCTCCGCTGATCACACGCTCGACTCCGGTAGTGGCGACCATCCACGATGTCATTCCGCTGCGTCTGCCGCTCTACCACAGCAGCGCGAAGGCCAAAGTCTATTCCAGCGTGGTCGCGCGCGCGGCCCATCACGCCACCCTGATTATCACCATTTCCCAGCACGCCAAACAGGATATTATCGAAACGCTGAACATCCCGGAGGAGCGCCTGCGCGTCATCTATCAGGCGGTCAGCGACGAGTTTAAGCCGGTCGAGGATCAGGAAAAACTGGCCGCCGCCCGCGCGCGCTACGGGCTGACGGGCCGCTATGTCTTCTACCTGGGCGGATTGGACGCGCGCAAAAACGTCCCGCAACTGGTACGGGCCTTCTCCCACCTCTACAAGCGCCTGGGCGATCCCACCCTGCAATTGCTGGTTTCCGGCAATCCAGATAAACAGAGCGGTTCTCTCTTCCCCGATCCACGCCCTGTAGCGGCTGACCTGGGCATGGGCGGACAGATTCTTTATCGCTTCGTCGAGGAAGAGGACAAGCCACTGATCTATAGCGGCGCCAGTGTCTTCGTCTTCCCATCCCTCTACGAAGGCTTCGGGCTGCCCCCGCTGGAGGCGATGAGCTGCGGCGCGCCCGTGGTCTGCTCCAATCGCACCTCTCTGCCGGAGGTGGTTGGAGAGGCTGCGCTTAACATCGATCCAGATAACTTATCTGAAATGGTCGAGGCCATGTACAGCGTGCTCACCAACGCCGAACTAAGCGCGGATTTGCGGGCGCGCGGCCTGGCACGCGCAAAGCTCTTTAGCTGGAACAAAACGGCCAGAGAAACGCTCGCGGTCTACGAAGAGGCTGTGGCCAGAAAGAAGAGATAATCGACCATGCGTGTTCTTATGCTCTCTAAAGCTCTGGTAGCGGGCACCTCGCAGCGCAAGCTGGAGGAGCTGGCCAGATGCCCCGGCGTCGAATTGATGCTGGTCACGCCTCCCTACTGGCAGCACGACAATGGCACGCGCCAGGTGCTGGAAAAACTCTATACCACCGGCTATCAGATGATCGTCACTCCGATGGCCCGCAACGGCAACTATCACATGCACTCGTATCCCCAGCTGGGCCAGATCGTGCGCGAACTGCTGCCGGACATCATGCACATTGACGAGGAACCATACAACTTTGCTACCTTCCAGGCTATGCGCCTGGCCCGGCGCTACAAGGCTCGCGCGCTTTTCTTCACCTGGCAAAATCTCTATCGCACCTATCCGCCACCCTTTCGTCAGATGGAGCTCTATAATTACAAACACGCCGCCGCCGCCCTGGCAGGCAACCGCGAAGCCGTAGATGTACTTCAGCGTAAAGGCTACAAGAAAAGCATCCATGTCATTCCGCAGTTTGGCTTTGACACCGAGATCTACAAACGCAAGGCACCGCGCGAGCCGCGCACACCTGGCTCGCCTTTTACCCTGGGCTTTCTGGGTCGGCTGGTGGAGACCAAGGGCCTGCTGACCACCGTTGAGGCGCTGACCCATCTGCCGGACTACTGTCAGGCGGTTTTTGTGGGTGATGGACCGATGAAAAGCGCGCTGGAGCAAGAGGCCGCGCGCCTGGGAGTCAGCCAGCGCGTAATCATCAAGCCGGGAGTGCCCACCTACGAGGCGGCGGATATCCTGGCTGCCTTTGACGTACATGTGTTGCCCTCGCGCACCTTTCCCAACTGGAAAGAGCAATTCGGGCGCACGCTGGCCGAGGCCATGGCCTGCGAAACCCCGGTCATCGGCTCCAACTCGGGTGAAATCCCCCATGTTATCGGCGAGGCCGGTCTGGTCTTTTCCGAAGGAGACGCTCAGGAACTCGCCGCCCGCGTGCGCCAGTTGCTCGATGATCCCCAGCTCTACGCCACCCTGGCCGCGCGCGGACGCCAGCGAGTTCTCGACAACTACACCCAGGAACGTATCGCGCGGCAGACGTTCGCGGTCTACCAGGAGATGCTGGCACAATAGGCCTTTTCCTCAAGCGAAAGGCTTCTTATCAGCATCCCCAATTTTTCCAGCGCCGCGCGTTTCCCTCCCCACCCAAGGGAAAGGATCATGAGTCATCCCCCCTGTTTCTGAGGCGGCCTCAAGCGTTGGGGGCGCCCCGCCCCCTCTTTTTTGGATGAGGTTTGGCGAGCGCGCCGCGCCCGCCAAACCTCATCATTTCCCCTGGGTGGGGAGGGGAAACGTGCTTTGCGGTGCTGGAAAAGTGGGGATGACTGATAATCCAAAAAG
>DASZXF010000714.1:0-2209 GCA_035546055.1 Ktedonobacteraceae bacterium | reverse complement strand
AGGGACAGGCTCGGTGTTTTTCTTTGCCTCGCTCATAGGAGCACATGAGGGACTGCTGCGGGAGTTGTTTCGTTTAGAGCAGGAGGGAATAGGCCAGCGACGGGCAGAGGGCTTTGGGCGTCTGTGTGTCTCTGATCCATTTCATCTGGAGGTCGAGTTGCGATGAATGTAGATATGCTAAAGGTGATCCGCGAGGTCAATATTCAGGCCGAAGAATTCTACGAAGAAGCCGTCAGGCTGGGCAATCACGCGGCATACGCGCTGAAGGCGCGGCATCGCTCTCAAATGACCGGTCTGGAAAATATCGCGGAGAGTGCGTTCAAAACCTCGGATGTTTTTGATTACATCAAAAAGCAGACAGCGCGTTTCCCCCAATGGCGGCAAGCTGATCCCACAGCGCGGAACCCCCATCAGGGCTTTGGCGAGCGCCTGAAAACGTATCTGGAGAAAGAACTCCCGCAGAGGCTGGCTATGATTTGCGGGCCGCAGCGCTTGAACATCGGTGAGGCAACTGATGAGGAGAAGCAGAAGCGCAGGCAGATTTACCTGCTTCTGATGCGCCAGTTTATTCGCCAGGTGGTCGTACACTACGAATATCAGGTCAGCCTGGGCAGCATGAGCAACAGGAAGTGAGGAGCCGTAGAAGACGATGCCGACGCTTATACAGTTACAGAAGGTATGGTTGCTGAGCGATACGGTGCTGTATCCCGAGGCAGCTGCCTTTATCCGCAAGCTGGTGCGAGATCAGGAATGCGATCCGCTGCCCACCAGCCAGGCAGCCGGCCTGCTCAACATCGCGGAATCTTTACATTACGACAGACTGTATCGCTTCATTTTGCATCAGCGCGAGCGCAACTGGCCACCGAGCAAAAGAGATATCAAAACATTTTACACCGCGTTGGAGGAGGTACTGGGTATAATGCGCCGAAAGCGGCTGAAGGATGAATTTCGTCTGCTGGATGGCATCAACGCTGGTGAACTCAAGCAGGAAACAGATGCGTTGATGGCCTTGCTGGCTCGCGAGTTTATTCAACATCTCGTGGCGGAAAACGGGCTGGTGGCAGCCGAGTTAGCGGACCAGCGCACGCACCAGAGATCGAGCAGGAGGCAGATATGACAACCAGGGAGTCCATGAGAAGCCAGAATCGCTATGAACTGCGGAACCGTTACCTGTTTCGCGGGAAAATAGTTATGCAGACAGCGCTGCACATCGGCGGGGGCAAGGTTACCCTGAGCAACAGCGACAGTCCCATCGTGCTGATGCCAGATCAGAAGCCGTTCATCCCTGGCTCCAGTTTCAAAGGGGCGCTGCGCAGCACCATCGAGAAGCTCGTACCCGGCCTGCCCGCCGCCGCCAATCTCTCTTCGTGCGCCTTAATTGACCGCTCAGATGACGAGATCGTTCTGCCTCCTGTTGAGAAAGGCCAGCCGCCCCGCTGGCCCGGAGAAGTTTGTCCGACGAGCTGGCAAGACGGCCTGACCAGGCTCAAACGCGAACATCCTGAATGGGAAAAACAGATCACCGCCAGCGCGTTCGGGAATCTCTGTAGCACCTGTCGCCTGTTCGGCTCGCCCTTCGCTGCCGCACGCCTGAATATCAATGACCTGTACATGCCAGCGGACGACTGGGCCGGGGTCATTCAGATACGAGATGGTGTCGCCATCGACCGCGATAGCGAGAAGGCCAAAGATCGGCTCAAATATGACTTTGAAGTTGTGCCCGCCAGCGCGGAATTCGCGCTGGAGATCACGCTGGAGAATGCCACGGAGCAGGATTTACAACTGCTCTGCGTTGGCCTGAGCGAGTTTGTGCATGGCTTCAGTGTCATCGGCGGCAAACGTTCGCGCGGACTGGGAGTCAGCCGCCTCGAAGAACTCGTGGTGTGGGAGCTACAGTTGGAAGGGGTAGAGGAAGCCGAGCGCAATCGGCGTTTGCTGGGCTTCCTGCTGCGCAAGCAGTTCTCCAGGGCAGAGATCCCAGGCGAGCAATTTTTGCAAGAACATATCGAGAAGCTATTCAGTGAAGGGGCAGCCTGATGTTAAAGAAATTGATGAATGAGGCCTTCTGTACGCTGCAAATTACCACCACGGGACCGTTGCTGGTGAAATCCGGGTATGCGAGTGTCAGCGGGCCAGATATGACTCCTGTGCTGACCTTCCGCAATGGCAGGCAGGAGGTGTTTATCCCCGGCAGTTCGCTCAAGGGCGT
>DASZXF010000713.1:0-8569 GCA_035546055.1 Ktedonobacteraceae bacterium | reverse complement strand
CACATTTACTATACCGTTGAAACCGCCGAAAAAGGCTCGGCGCGCTTCAAAATTCGCACGACTGGCGATCCCGGTCATGGCTCGGTGCCCCATGAGAATAACGCCATCATCAAGCTGGCGGAGTTGCTGAGCAAAGTACGCGGCAAGCAGCCGCCGGTCCACTTCACAGCCACCCTGCGCGGCTATATCGAAGGGCTGGCCAGCGCGCAGCCGTCCGAGCTGGCTGACCTGCTGCGCGCGGTGCTGGAGGATGAGAGTACGGCCAGCGCGGCCATTGATCGCCTGCCCATCGACGAACATCTCAAGCGCGAACTACACGCTATGTCGCGCAATACCATCGCTCCGACCATGATCAATGTCGGTTCGCAGATCAATGTCATTCCGTCCGAAGCGGTGGCCTACCTGGATAGCCGTTTGCTGCCGGGTCAGACGCTTGATAGCTACTTGCAGGAATTGCATGCTATTTTCGGCGAGGACTGCGAAATAGAGTTCGTCGATCCCTCAATCGCGCTGGAGGCCGATCCGGCCTCGCCGCTCTTTGAGGTCATCAAGGAAGTCGTGAGCGTCCATGCCCCCGAGGCCTCGGTCATCCCGACCATGCTGACCGGGGGAACCGACGCCAAGCATGTCAGCCGACTGGGCACCAAAGTCTACGGCTTTTCACCCGAACTCTACAACGGTATGCTCGGCTGGAGCGGCGTACATGGTCACGACGAGCGCATTGGCGTGCGAGCCATGCAGTGGGGCGCCCGCGTGATGTACGAAATCGTGGAGAAATTCGCCGGTCGTTAGAGGTAGTTTTCATCACATTTATAAACGGGTTCGGGGCGGTGAGCGTGCTCACTGCCCCGAACCCGTTCTTCTCAGCTCAGCCTGGACTTTATTTGATACGAAACGCCTCCAGCACCGGCTGAGTGGTGGCCTCGTAGAGCTGGCTGGCCGGAGTCAGCGCACGAGAGGCGTAGCGGGAGCGCTGGATATCCAGCGTGATGCCTTCGTCGGTGTCGCGCGCCTGAAAACGCTCGCGCTGGTAGGCGTAAGACGCGGCCTGCGGCTGCGTTCTGTTGCGCGTGACCACTACCACCGGACGCGTTTCACGCAAGGCCGTCAGCCGGGGAGCCGTATCTCGCCAGGATGGCTGCTTCTCTCGGGCCTCGTCGTCTGTGTTCTCAATTGTCGGGATATTTGTCCAGCGTGACCAGTAGTACATCGTGCATTCCTACCATTTCTGTGAACCTGAGAGCCTCTACTTCTGCTATTATCGTCGCATCCTTGCTTTCTGACTATGGAATAGTTCACAGCAGAGCGGCAAGCGGCTGCCTGCCTGGTCCCAAAAAGTTCAGCTTGTATTCTGGTGGAGTATTCTCCGGCAGGCAAGAAAAAGCGGTAACGGGCACGTTCGACGGACAAAAACTGGCAGGCGGGGCGAGAAAAGGCTATTGCTCGCCCTTTTTCCACTGCGGCAAGAAGAAACGCAGGCCGATGCCCTGGCCAAGCAGAGTGACGAGTACCACACCGTAGACAATATTTTGCAGCAGCGCGCGCGAGGGCAGCGTGGCCGGCAGACTCAGCACCAGGGCGAGGGAGAGCGCGCCGCGCAGACCTGAGAAAAGCAGGATCGGACGCCAGCGGGCCGGCAGCGGCTGCAAGCGAGCAAGCGCGGAGAGGATGGTCGGCAAAGGCTTTTTTTGTAACCAGCGGGCCAGCAGGTCGTGCAGAGAGATGAAAAGCAGGATCATAATGGCGCGTCCAACTACCACGCCGACGATGGCCAGGCCAATGCCAGTAAAGGCCGCGACAAAATTGCGCTCGCCGATCTGCACGCCGAGGAGGAGGAAAAGAAAGGAATTGGCGAGATAGCCAAAAAACTCCCAGATATCCTCGGTCACCTGGCGCGAACGCTCGGACATCACCGAATGGCGTCCATAATTGCCCAGCACCAGTCCGGCCCCGACTACGGCCAGCAGACCCGATGTTTCCAGCAGCGTGCCTAGCAGGTAAACACCGTAAGCGACGCCGAGGGTCATGGTCATTTCGATCAAGTAGTCATTGACAAAATACAGCAGGCGAGCCATGATCAACCCGGCCAGCAGTCCCAGCGCGAAGCCCCCCAGGATCAGCCAGAGAGCCTGGCCCGCCACCAGCCAGAAGGAAAAATCCTGCGCGACAGCTCCGTTTGCCGCGAGCAAAAAGCCCAGCACCAGGGTAAAAATAGCCGCACCCACACCATCATTGAAGAGGCTTTCCCCTTCAATGATGGTGCGCAGGCGATCTGAGAGTCCGAGCTGGCGCAGGAGGGCCAGCACCGCGATGGGATCGGTAGGCGAAATGATCGCCCCCAGCAAGAACACCAGCAGCCAGGAGAGTCCCAACCCCCAGTGCAGGAGGACCGCGACCACCAGAACAGAGAGCACCAGACCGGGTACGGCCAGCAGCAGGACTGGCAACCAGTTCTCCTTTAAATGGGCAAGGTTCATATTCCACGCCCCTTCAAACAGTAGCACAGGCAGGAAGAGAAAAAGCACCACATCCGGGTTCAGGCTGACTGTGGGCAGGAGAGGAGAAAAACCAATCAGCAGACCCACAATGACCAGCAAGAGGGTATACGGCAGGCGCAGCGGACGGGAAATCAGCGCCACCGCCAGCGTAATGACCAGCAAAATCACCAGCAATTGGACGTTTTGCTGGGTATCGTCGCCGGCAAACAGACTGCTCAACGGATGAGAGAGAAAGAGAAGAACCATTTCACTTCCTTACAGGGCTAAGCAGGAATCAGGCGAATAGCCTCACCAAAGGGTACAGCTTTCTCGCTGATGCCGCCAGGAGAGAGCACCCAGAGGGTAGGAATCTGAGGTGCGTGGTCGGGAAAAGTGCCATAGCCATCGGTGAGATAGATACAGACACCAGGCGCAAAGACATCGAGTTCACGCTCAACAATCTCGAAAAAAGGACGAAAATCGGTGCCGCCGCCGCCCTTTGGCTTCGGCAGCCTGGTATCAGCGGTCAGTTCGTAAGGACCATAGCAGGCGGCATCGACGTAATAGAGCGCAGCTTCCAGATGAGGATAGGCACCCAGAATAGCCAGCACTTCGCTGAGAAATTCTCCCATACATTTCTGATCAATGGAACCGCTGGTATCGACTGCGACAAAGGCGCGCAACTTCTCGCCGGCCAGCGCGTCCAGGTAGAGACCCTGGCCCACGAAACGGCGATCAAAGCCCTCAAAGTTCGTGGGCGTCTGCACCAGAAAACGCCAGAGATACGAGCGCCAATCGAGCCGCGAGGGATTGAGACGCGCCATCTCGCGGTCCAGACCTGCGGGCATCGTCCCCTGACCTACCATATCAGACAGCACTCTGGCCTGCTGGAGCGCCTGGCGCCAGTGCTGTTCGAGTTCAGCCGCCGCCTGGTCGATGGATTTGCCATCCCTGGTAGCCCCCTCCAGCAGATCAGCAAAAGCGAGGCGCAGTTGTGAGCGCAGATCTGGCTCGATCATCAATTTATGATAGACTTCTTCGACGCTCAAATGCTCAAGCTCCCGATTGCGCACATGCCCTTTCGGCAGGGTAAAATCCGGCTGGCCTAGAATAACGCCATTGACCACGACATCAGCCGCGAGATTCCAGAGCAAAGGATCTCGCTTCCCCCGGCGCGGCACATGCAAAAGGGCCGCGTGCAAGACCTCGTGAGCCATCACCCCAAGGCGCTCATCACGGGTCAGTCTGCCCCAGAAGGAGGGATTGATATACACATCGCGCCCATCGGTGGCCGCTGTATCCAGGGTCAGCGTAGGAATCATCCGCGCGAACAGCGCCAGGGTGGCAAAGAAAGGCGAATGGTCGCGCAAACGGAGAATGGCGGCGGAAACCTGGCGCTCAAAGACCTCCTCCTGTTCGCCATCTATTGTCTTGATCGGCTCGGCGTCAGCCATGCTCATCCCTCCTGGCGCAGCTTCATATACTCCTCGAACATGCGGCGCAAACGGGTATCATTCTGGGCCATCACGGCCAGACGCCCCTTTTCATTGCGTGCCTCCACCTGGTGCATGAGGTCAGTAAAGAAAAGCTGTATCCATTCCTTACCCGCCTTGTCGGCCATCCAGAGAAAAGCCTGATAGCTCTCCTGAAGATTATTCGCACGCATGGTCAGGGCTACCGTCAGAGCATAGCGCAGCGATGGCTCCTGCGGAAACACAATCTCCTCGCCATGGCCCTGAAGAATCTGCTCAACATTGGGCAGTTGATGATACATTTTGAGAAAAGCCGCGAACTCCGCCGCCGCGCCCTCGCCAATCACATGATCAATTGACAGGTTGACCTTATACAGGCGGTTCGCCATCATCCACGAACGCGGCGACGGCCAGGCCGGCTGCTGCGGATCAAGCTTGTGCAGGAGAGCAGGACGGAAGGAGAGAAAAGCCAGTAAATGCTCATGGATTTCATGTTCCAGGGCATAGGCTTTAAAGCTCTCAAAATGGGCCTCTACATTCAGATGAATAAAGCGGTTCGCCAGGGGCGCGGGCATATCAAAAACTGCCGCGCGATCTTCTTTGCGGTTGCCCGCCGCCCAGACAAACCAGCCCTCCGGCACGGTATAACTCCCTACACGGCGATCCAGAATCAACTGCTGCGCCATCCCCTGCATGGCTGGAGGAGCCAGATTCAGCTCATCAAGAAAGAGAATACCTCGCCCCTCGCGCGGCAAAAATTCGGGCGGATACCAGCGCGACACGCCATTATCGGCCACCGGCAGACCGCGCAAATCGGTTGGCGCCAGTTGCGAAAGGCGCAAATCGATCATTTCCATTTTATGTCGCTCCGCCGTCTGAGCCACAATACTCGATTTGCCAATGCCGGGCGCACCCCAGATCATTGTGCTGAACATTAAACGATGTTTGACAAGAGTATGCAAAAATGTAGTAAGTGCTTCTGGTGTCATTTTGATAGACTCATTTCTTTTTCAGAGGCTTACAGGCAATTGAGAAAAACAGGCCAGATAGGGAATACATGGAGGCGGCCAGGAGTTTAACCCGGTGTCTTATGCCTGTGCTGGCATTGTGCTGACGCTGCACCACGCCCCCACACGCCAGAACCGCGAGAGTCGAACTCGCTTTCAGGTTTTGCAGACCCGCAGGGATACCGCTCCAGCCCTGGTGATCGAATGGTTTCGATGGAATTACTATAATTCAGATGGGTTGAGATTGTCAACGCTCTGCTTATCCTGCGTGGGCTGACGGCGCTCTAACGCCTGGCGCGCGGCAGTCTGGACATGGCAGATGCCATCGTTGGCCAGAACGGTCAGCAGTTCCTCTGGCAAGTGAGGCCGGCGCGCGACCAGGTAGCGCTCCTGCCAGTAGGGAGAAGCAGCAAAGCACGCCACGATCTCCGCCGGCAAAGCATTGGTATATTGCAGAAAAGCCTGGCGCAGCCATGCGGGCAGCCGATTAGCGGCAATCAGTTCCTGAAGTCGCGCGGCCAGCCGGGTGAGCAGAGGCCGGCACTTCGCCCGCCGCATGGCTGGATGCTGGACCAGCCGGCAGAGCAATTCCGTTGAAGCAGTGGGCAGAGCCATTTCCAGCACATTGAGCGGCGTACCGGGGTTGCCGGTCAGGGCAAGCCAGATGGCATGAGTGTTCTCCTGAGCCAGTTGCGCCAGCGTTTCGGCGGGCGTGCGGCTATGCGCGGCCACAGCCAGGCGCGTGCGCGTATCCCCCTGGCGAGCCAGTTGCGCCAGCAGTTCCGGCGGCAATTGTGGATGATGCGCCAGACCCGCCCAGACCTCCGGCTCCTCCGCCCGCAGGAGCGCGGTCAGCAAAGACAGCGGCGTGCGCGGATTGGCGGCCAGCGCGGCCCGCACACGCGGCGCGGCATCATGCACCAGCACAGCGGCATAGTCCGCGCGCAAATGGGCATTCCCGGCCAGCGCGGCCCGCACAGTCTCAGATGGATCAGCCAGCAGAACCCCCTGAGCGTCCTCTGGCAAACGCGGATTACCCGCCACGGCGACCCGTACAGCGATCTCCGCAGCACGCGCCAGCTCGTTCAGCAGCGCCAGGGGCGTTTTGACATTGCGGGCCAGGGCCGCGCGTACAGAGGGCGCGGGATCGCGCGCCAGTTGCGCGTACAATTCATCAGAAAGGCGGTGAGTCGTCGCCAGGGCCGCGCGCACCGATGGCTCCTGGTCCAGAGCCATAATCTCCAGATCAAGCATTTCCAGCGACGGATGCGTGACCGCCTGCCTGCGCAAACTCGTTGCCGGCGAAGAGATCAGCCGATACATGGCTTCCTGGGGAGTACGAGGATTGCTGGCTACCGCCTTCCACATGCTGCGAGAACCAGCCGTGTCCTGAGAAGAGCGGTACACGGCCAGGTGCTTCAAGAGGCGCGGCGGAGTCGCCGGATGGCGCGCAACCAGTTGGAGCAAAACACCATCCTTTTCCTGAGCCAGCCAGGCCAGGGTTCCGACGCCAGCCTTCCTGAGAGAAGCGAGCACAATGCCTGCCCGTCGCGGATCTGTGCGCGCGACAGTCACCCACTGCGCCCGCAACATAGGCGCTGTGTAGGGAAAAAGCAACACAAACAGGATGAACAGCTCAATATCCTCATCGGTAGTCAAAGAAAAAGACTTTGGCAATTGCTTTCGGTACGCACGCCTGACATCGCCCGGCTCAGCAATTTCTGTCTGAGGAGAGGCAAACGCCTGACTGACATGCAGTTGCAGCAAAGCTCTGGTGTCAGAGAGCAGAAGAGAGCCACCATTCCTGAGTTGCTGGAACCAGACCGGGGAGAGATCAGTAAACCTGAACAAGCTGGCCCAGGCCAGGGGAGAGAGCTTTTTGAAAAAGTCCGGCTGAGTCAAATTCAAGAGCGGAATAACAGGATTGCGCAAAAACTCAAGCGGAAATTCAAAGACCAGGTTCCGCAGATCAGACAGAGCCGTATTGGGATTGCTGGCCACCGCCCGGCGCACAGCCACATCATGAGAAGTGCTCAGACGCTTCAAGGTGCGCTCAGGTGTGGCAGGATTGGCCGCTACCAGCCGTTGCAACGCGTCATGATTTGCCAGTATATTCAAACGCTCTCCCGGCGTATTCACATCTTCCGCTTCCGCGTACAGAGACGCGGGCAATGGTTCCTCAGACATACAGGCTTTTCCTTCCCTGTCACACGCTCATGTTCTGCTAAGACTGGCAGATAGCCGCTGGCATGGAGAGGAGGCGACCAGGAGTTGAACCCGATGTCATGTATGGTTGATAATACGATGCTGGCGCTGCACCACGCCCCCTGCGATAGATCGTGGAGCGGGTGACAGGAGTCGAACCTGTGTCTCTGCCCTGGTAGGGCAGCGCTTTAGACCGCCAGGCTACACCCGCGCCAGAATGGATACATCCATCGGGAGTACTATAGAGAGGATCGCGTCAGTTGTCAATAAGCCGAGTCACAAAATATCCGCTGACAAAAAGCAGCAGGAGGTGACCAGGAGTTGAACCTGATGTCATGCATCTCTGGTGATACTGTGCTGGCGCTGCACCACACCTCCTCATACGGCGACGGATGACAGGAGTCGAACCTGTAAGTCAAAGGATTATGAGTCCCTGCTCTACCCGAACCTCCCTCACCGGACGGGATGGCTCCCGCCGCCAGCACTATAGCTGAGAAGTAGCAGACTGTCAATGGAAAGACAAATAAAGTCAGAAGAAGGCTGGTGGAAAAACCGGAGGCAATCGGGAGTTGAACCCGATGTCGTACATCTCTGGTGATGCCGTGCTGACGCTGCACCATGCCCCCGCGACGGCGAAGGCGCAGGAGTCGAACCAGTTTCCTCTGGCGTGCCAGGCCAGCGCTCTATCCACTTTGAGCTATAACCTTCACCGAGCAGTCTGTGCTGCTTAACGCACTATAGCTAAGGAAAAGCAGGCTGTCAATGGCATGGAACAGGTTGTGCAGGTAACGCAGGAGGTAATCAGGAGTTGAACCTGATGTCGTACATCTCTGGTGATGCCGTGCTGACGCTACACCATACCCCCCGCAACGGTGGGACACACAGGAATCGAACCTGTGGCTTCTGGCTTAGCAGGCCAGCGCTCTCTACCACTGAGCTATAATCACTCACCGGGCAGCTTTCACTGCTGAGTATATGGTAGTTATCGCGGGAAAAATTGTCAAGTTTCGCGAAGCAAGAGCACAGGGTTTCTCACAAGTCAAGCAAAGGCCATCCCCAGCGAGGGTGCAGGGAGCGCAGCGTCCCTGCCGGGTGCGGGTGTCCCGCATCTTTCTCTCCTCTTGCTTCTCGCCGCCGTCGGTGGCAAACGACTTTTGAGAAACCCTGAACAGCCATTGTCATCCCTTTGCCTGCGAATGTAGCGACCGGTGAAACAGGTGTATGAGGATGGTTTGTTTTCAGATGTATAAGGTGTTTATCTTTATTTTACAAAATCAAGGTAAACAATTGAGAATAAAGGCGGATACATACATAACAATGGATGCCTATATATATTTGCGAAGTGGGTGCTATATTCGAGGAAAGCAGAGATTCTATTGATGATAAGGTAGACTCCACATGGCAAAGC
>DASZXF010000712.1:0-1546 GCA_035546055.1 Ktedonobacteraceae bacterium | reverse complement strand
GCCCTGCGCAAAGTCGGCGCTTCGGCCCGCCCGCTGCTGGCCCAGATTCTCATCGATCAGACCCGTCCCGTTGAGGTGCGCGCCTGTGTTGCCCAGGCGCTGGATCGACCAGCTTACCCGGAATATGTGCCCTCCCTGCTGATGGCTCTGGATGATCCTCATCCCACCATCCGCGAGGGCGCGGCCAAAGCGCTGGCCCACCTGCAAGATCCCTGCACTATTGAACCACTGACGCGCCTGCTCAATGATTCCGACCCCAGAGTAGTCGCGGCGGCCATTACAGCTCTGACCGCGCTGCGCGCCCCCGGCCTGGTCGACACCTTGATCGAACTGCTCTCCGACCCCTCAAGCGCTCTCACCGTCTCCTATCATGCCATCGAAGGATTACAGGCACTGGGCGATCCGCGTGCGCTGCAACCTCTCCTCGACGCCTTCTGGCGACCTGATAACGCGCAACTGGTTGTACGCCTGTCCGCAGCCCTGACCGCGCTGAACGATGCCGCGATTGTTGAACCTCTGCTTGAGCATTTGCCGGGCAGTTCCGGTCTTCAGCGCATGCGCATCCTGGAACTGCTGGAGCATTTTCAGGACGCCCGTTCTGTGGAACCACTGCTTTCCCTGTTCAATCCCCACGCCTCGGGGTGGAGCGAAATACGTTTCCAGGCCCGCCTGGTCAGATTGCTGGCTAAACTGGGCGATCCGCGCGCCATCGAACCTTTGCGCGCCGGCCTGTCCCACGCCAGCGGCGACCTGCACACCGCTCTCCAGGACATCCTGGAACACCTGGGCGCGCAGGTACCCGGCTAAGCCAGAAAGACCAGGAGCAGGCCGCCGCGCTCCCTAAAATGATCTGCTTCTGCTTATGTCTCTGACGAGGCCGCCAGCGCAGAGAGGGCGGGCAGGGTACTGGCGGGAAGCGGCGGTGCCGCACGGACAGGACGCCGGGATCTCAGGGCCAGGAGAGTAAAGCAACCACTGCCCACGGCGAGACAGCTTGCGATCACAAAGGCGCTGTGGGAACTGATCCAATGGCTGGCGAGGATAGCGGGCAGGGAACCGGCAAGACCACCCACGGCGCCGGCGGCTTCTTTGATGCCCTGCGTTTTCGACTGATGAGCCGTTGGCGCGCTGTCCAGAAAATACGTACACAGCAGCGGCAGGATTAAGCCGCTGCCCGCGCCGGCCAGCAGGGCCGCCAGCAGCAGGAAGGCAAATTGATGCAGCACGAGCAGACCGCAAGGGAAAAGCGCCTGCAAGAAAAAGCCCATACCCAGAGCGAGGCGTCGGCCTGTGCGTTCGCCCAGACGACTTAACGCCAGCGCGCCCACGAACATGGAGCAACCATGGCCGCTCATCAGCAGACCCAGTTGCGTAGGTGAGAAACATAGCACTTTCGTGACGTAGAGCACAACCTGCGGCTCCACAAAAGTGCGACCAAAGGACAGGATAAACTCAAGCCCCAGTAAACTGATGAAGAACGAGAGAGGCAGAAGCAGCGACAGGCGGAGCTGGCCGGGAAGATGGCCGCCCGCCGACTCTGGCAGGC
>DASZXF010000711.1:0-7639 GCA_035546055.1 Ktedonobacteraceae bacterium | reverse complement strand
TGATCAATGGCGCGTCCAGCGCGGTTGGCGCCACGACCCTGGGCAATGACTGGCTGCACGCCGAGGGCCATATCGGCAGCAAATTCCAGGAATACCTTGTGATCGCTAATTTCACTAATACCGCAACCAATGTGACGGTGAAGCTGGAATACGACACAACTACCGGGGTCCCGTTTGTCCAGACCAGCACCTTCGCGGTTGGTCCCTATAGTCAGTATTACTTCGACGCCAAGAAAGCCGCGGCAAACTGCGGATGCGGTTCAACTGACTTCGCCAGCGATGTCAGTGCCGACTCGAATTCTATTGTCGTCGAGCGTATGGTCTACTTCCAGGGAGCCAAGACCAGCAAGGGCACTATCCAGGGGACAACCGATGCAGTCGGCGAGCCTGGTCCGGCCAGCCATTCGGTCTACACCTTCGCCGAAGGCTTCACCGGCACCTCCGGGTTCAGCACCGGCAACTTCACCGACTATATCCTGATCCAGAACCCGACCAGCAACGCTGAGACGGTGGTGATTACTCTCTTCGCGGATAACACCGTGATCCAGAAAGTGATTACCATGCCGCCCACCAGCCGGGCGACCCTGGTTCTGAATGACACCATTGTGCCAATCGCCAAAGCCTATCCCACAACCGGGAATGATGCCTACGGAGTCTCAACCGAGATCCAGGCTTTCCATGGCACTGACAAAGGCACCATTGTCGTCGAGCGCGCGGAATACTTCAACAACAGTGGCACCGATATCCTCGGATATACGGGCAACTAGTACCCGCACGTACTCATTTCACGGAGGAGCGACCAGCCTGGTCGCTCCTCTTTTTATATAGCGCTGGATGGCCTGGCGTTTCTTTCCTCTAGAGGCAGCAGAGAAGGGAAAGTTTTCCTGGTTTCTGGAAGTAAAATGGAAAGCTTGCCCGATTTTTTGGCCAAAAGGACAGGAAAACCTCTTGACTTTCGCAAAATGTGCATGTTACAATTTCTTCATCAAAGTTTTCCTTTTGATAAGGAAAGTTTTCCTAAAAGTGAAAAGTATCAATGGATAAAAGACAGGAACAGGATGCGCATACTCCTGCAGAGGATCAGGCCGAGGTGTCGCCTGCTGCGGGCAGGGGCGTGACGCTGCAAGATGTCGCGCGTGCGGCGGGCGTGACGCTGGGTACAGCATCGAAGGCTATCAATGGTCGTGGCAAGCTCAGCCAGGAGACGCGTGAGCGGGTGCGCGGCGAGGCCCGGCGTCTGGGCTTTCGTTTTCGTCAACTGGCGCAGGATCTGCCCACGGAGCGGCGCGCGATGATTGGCGTGTTGACCTCCGATATCTATGGCCGCTTCAGTCTGCCTCTGCTGATGGGGTTGGAGGAGGCTTTTGAGGGCCGACCTGTTTCGGCAGTGCTGTGTACTGTGCGCGATCAGGCGCAGGAGCAGGCGCATATTCGCATGCTGCTTGAGCGCCAGGTGGATGGCATTGTTGTCTCGGCTCGCCGCGAAGACCCACGTCCGCCAATTGATCTGGGCCAGGCCACTCTGCCGGTCATTTACGCGCATACGCAGGTGACTGAGCCGGGAACGCTCTGCGTTTTGCCGGATGACGCGCAGGGCGCGCGCCTGGCGGTGGAGCACCTGGTTGGCCTGGGTCGGCGTCATTTTGCCCATATCACGGGACCTGGCTATTTTGACGCGGTGCGTTTGCGTGAGGGAGCCATGCGCCAGGTGTTAGCGGAACACGCCATTCCTTTTTCGGAAGAACGCGTGTTGTCCGGTCCCTGGCAGGAAAGCTGGGGGTATACTGCGGCCAGCTATCTGTTAAAGCAAGATCCTTCCATTGATGCCCTGTTTTGTGGGAGCGATCAACTCGCGCGCGGCGCCGTTGAGGCCTTGCACGCGCAGGGCGTGCGCATTCCTGAAGACGTGGCGGTGGTGGGCTTCGACAATTGGGAGCCGATTGCCACCGCGACCCGCCCGGCTCTCACGACCGTTGATATGAATCTCCAGGCTATTGGCTTTTATGTTGGTCAGGCCATGCTCGATCTGCTGGCTGGCAAAGTGCTCGCGGGCATCCAGCGCCTGCCCTGCCAGTTGCTTATCCGCGAATCGAGCCGCCCGCTGTCCGCGCCAGCCTCGACTGAAATGGCGCAGGCTGAAATGAAAGGGCCAGGCGGCGTTTCCTGAGCGGTCTGGAGAAGAACACTGGCAGAGAGGAGAAAAGCAAGCACAATCATTCTAACATATCCTGTGACGGGTAGCTTTTATTTTCTTATGCAGTACGCATGTCCTCTTGTGAGAAATACTGCACAGGCTTTGCTATGGAAAAAAGGACGTTTCACGCGTGCTTTTGCTCATGAACTGAAGAATTTGAAGTGTTCTTTGGAAAGAACAGAAAGAGGTGCAGCAATGCAGCAACAACCTCGCCATCTCCTTCCGGGTCGCGAAGGAAATCGCCGCCCGCTCCGGTCTATTTTGCGTCTTGCCTCCCTGGGCTGTGTCCTGTTGATCGTTCTTGGGGTTGTCTCGGCGTGCGGTGGTTCGTCGGGTGGTTCGTCCTCCAACGGGAAGATTACGATCACTGAAATGGACTACTGGAGCATTGCCTCTCAGAGCGCGATCCTGCAGAAGTTGTTCTCGCAGTATGAGAAGCTTCATCCAAACATCACTATTCAGCGTACTGCTGTGCCGTTCGCCAATCTGCTGCCCAAGGCGGATCAGGAGGCCGCTTCACATACGCTGCCAAATATTCTGGTGCTGGACAATCCTGATGTGGCCGCTTTCGCGGCGACGGGTGCGCTGACTCAGCTTGATTCCTTTATGCAGGGAAAGTTTAGCCCGTCCGATTTTTATGCCGGTCCGGCGTCGACCATGACGTACCAGAACAAGACCTATTCATTCCCGGTGGGTAGCAACGACCTGGCGCTGTTCTACAACATCAAGATGTTCAAGGATGCGGGCCTGAAGCCTCCTACGACGTGGAGTGAGTTGCTCGATGATGCCAAAGCGCTGACCCATGGGGATACCTATGGCTTTGCCTTCTCGGCTCCCTCGGATGAGCAGGCCACCTTCCAGTTTGAGCCGTATCTCTGGGGCAATCAGGGCGACCTGGCCCATGTCAATTCGACGCAGGCGGTGGCGGCGTTGCAGGTTTTGACGACTCTGGTGAAGAATGGCTGGGCCTCGAAGGGGGCGCTGAACTGGGGACAGCCGGACGTGGCCACGCAGTTCGGCGAGGGACATGCCGCGATAATGGAGAATGGTCCGTGGGAGTTGCCGGTGCTGGAGCAGCAGTACCACATGACGTATGGCACTGACTTTGGCGTGGTGGCGCTGCCGGTTCCGCAGTCCGGCGTCTCGCCGGTCAGTCCGCTCGGCGGCGAAGAGTGGACCATTCCGGTGAGCAGCGATAAGGCGGCGGTGCAGGCGGCCTGGGATCTGGTGAGCTGGCTGCAGGAGCCGGAGCAGTTGCAGCAGCTTGACAAGGAGTTTGGCTATATCCCGGCCATTAAGAGCGCGGCGGCTCCCCTGCTGCAGAGTCAGCCTGATCTTCAGGTGTTCGCCAGTGAACTGGATACGGCGCGTGCCCGTACCGCGCAACTGGGGGAGAAGTATCCCAAAGTCTCGCAGGCTATCTGGACGGCTGAGCAGGCCGCGTTGACCGGAACCCTCTCGCCACAGGCAGCTCTCGCGCAGGCGCAGCAGCAGATTGATAGCGTCCTGAGCTAGCTCAGGTCAGCGAAGGAGGGTATAGCCCGGTGTGGGCGAAGAATTGGAGTCTGGAACCTCAATCTTCGCCCACCGTGGACGCTCCCCTCCTTCCATGCAGAAAGGTAGCAGTCTTGTGTCTGTGAAAACGCGCCTGGCCGCCGATGAACTGGCTGTCAGCAGGACGCCGACGAGCACCATGCGCTCGTCCCGCCGCTGGCGGAAGCAATTGATACGCTGGACGTTTTTGCTTCCCCTGCTTGTCTATGTAGTAATTTTTTACGGCTATCCCCTGATTTATAGCATTCAGATCAGCCTGGAACAGTATGATCTCCAGGCGGAGATTACCGGCGAGGCTCCGTTTGTGGGTCTGGCGAACTATTTCGCGGTGATGGGCAGTTCCACCTTTCAAAGTGCCGCTGTGCATACCCTGCTCTTTACCGTGCTTTCGCTGATTCCACAGTTTCTCATCGGCCTGGGACTGGCTCTCTTCTTTTTGCGCCACTTCCCTCTCAGCCGCTTCCTGCGTGCTCTTTTTCTTCTGCCCTGGCTGCTGCCCCTGATCGTTTCGGGCACTATCTGGAAATGGCTATTCAACGAAACCAACGGGTTGATCGATCAGTTCTTGAGTGGTCTGCATCTGCTGCCGGCTCATTTTGGCTGGCTGACCACGCCCGGCTGGTCCCTGGCGGCGCTGATTATCGCGAATATCTGGCTGGGCATTCCTTTTAATATGGTCATTCTTTATAGCGGTCTGCAAGGCATCCCCCAGGAATTTTACGAGGCCGCCATGATTGACGGCACCAATCGCTGGCAGCGCTTTCGCTATATCATTTTACCTATGCTGGAGCCGGTGATCGGGATTGTGCTTCTGCTGGGGTTTATTTACACCCTCAAAGTTTTCGATCTCATCTATGTCATCACGCAGGGAGGGCCGGCCAACGCCACCCAGACCTTTGCCACGTGGTCCTATACGCTTTCATTTACGCAGCAGTTGTTTGGTCAGGGAGCCGCGCAGGCCAATGTCATTCTGCTCATTTCGCTGGTGCTGGCTCTGTTCTATCTCTGGTTTTCCCGGCGCAGCACCCAATGGATTTGATCCATCCACGAAAGGAGATTGCCGTATGCGTCTGTTGCGTTCAAGAGTCTGGCGATGGCTTGCCACCCTGGTCGGGCTTGTGCTCACCGCTCTGATGCTTTTTCCGCTCTACTGGATGGTCATTAATTCCCTGGAAACCCTCCAGCAGATCTTCAGTATTCCTGTTTCCCTGGTACCGAGCCAGATTACCTTCGCGGCCTATGTCGAGGTCTGGCAGACGCAATTGCCGCACCTGGGCACCAGCCTGGTGATTGCTATCGGCACCGCTCTGCTGTCGGTTGTGATCGCTACGCCGGCTGCCTATGCCCTGGCGCACTTTCACATGCGCGTCACGGTGGTGATTGTCTTTGTGCTGTTGTTGACGCAAATGATTCCCACGGTCACGCTGACCACGCCGATGTTTTTGATTTTCAATCAGTTCGGTCTGCTCAACAGCTATCCGGGCTTGATTCTGGCTGATAGCACCTACGCGGTACCCTTCGCCGTTTTAATTCTGCGCTCCTTCTTTCTCTCTGTACCAAAAGAGCTTGCCCAGGCGGCGTATGTTGATGGTACAGGGGAATGGGGCGCTTTTGTGCGCATCATTTTGCCGCTGGTGGTGCCAGGCATTGTCACCGCCGGACTTTTCGCCTTTCTTTTCGCCTGGGGCGACTTTATCTATGCGCTGACCCTGGCCACGGGTAATTCCATTGTGCCGGTTTCGCTGAGCATCTTTACCTATCTGGGTCAATTTAGCGATCACTGGGAAAGCGCTATGGCTGTGGCTACTCTGGCCTCGATTCCAGCGGCCATTCTGCTGGTGTTGTTCCAGCGCTATATCACTGCCGGCTTAACCGCCGGGGCCGTGAAAGGCTGACGGGAGATGGAGCGGCGCAGAAGGAGAACTCGCGCAACTCCTGGCTTTCTACTCAACCACTGTCTACAGGGAAACAGGCAAATCAGGCACCTGCTTCCCCGGAAAGGATTATCATGACCTATCTATCATCGTCCCAGACGCAAGGGGAAACGCCCGGATCGTTGCGCGCGTCCTCCCTCCCGCACACCGCGACGGTTTTTCAGGATACCTTCTGGGCGCCGCGTTTGCGCACCTTGCGCGAACATACCCTGCCCGCGATCTACGAGCAGATGCGCCAGGATGGCCATTTTACGGCGTTCCGTGAAAGCTGGCACGCCGGTATGCGCCCCATTCCGTATGTTTTCTGGGAATCTGATATCGCCAAATGGATCGAGGCGGCGAGCTACAGCCTGGCCACACAGCCAGATCCTCAACTGGAGGCGCTCGTTGATGAGGCCATCGCTTTCATGCTGGCGCTGCAACAGCCTGATGGCTATCTGAATCTCTGGTTTACGCAGATCGAGCCGGAGCGGCGCTGGAGCAATCTGCGCGATTACCACGAACTCTACTGCGCGGGTCATCTGATCGAGGCGGCGGTGGCGCATTTTCAGGCCACAGGCAAACGCGCGCTGCTGGATGCCGTCTGCCGCTATGCCGATTACATTGACGCGACCTTTGGCCCGGAAGAGGGCAAGCGGCGAGGGTACAGCGGCCATGAGGAGATTGAACTGGCCCTGGTCAAACTCTTCCACGCCACGGGAGAGCCGCGCTATCTGCGCCTGAGCCAGTATTTCATCGAGGAGCGCGGCCAGCGTCCCTCCTACTTTGATCTGGAGGCCGAGGAGCGCGGCGAAGCCCCGGCTGACTTCTGGGCGACTACCTACGAGTATAACCAGTCGCATCTGCCGGTACGTGAGCAGCACGAGATCGTCGGCCACGCGGTACGCGCCATGTATCTCTTCAGCGCCGTGGCCGACCTGGCCCGCGAACTGGGAGATGAGAGTCTGCGCGCCACCTGTGAGCACATCTGGAATCATCTCTGCGCCCGCCGCCTGTATATCACCGGCGGGCTGGGTTCCTCTGAGGGCAACGAGGGCTTTACTGCTGATTACGACCTGCCCAACTCGGCGGCCTATGCCGAAACCTGCGCGGCCATTGGCCTGGTCATGTGGAGTCGCCGCCTTCTGCTGCTGGACGCGGATCATCGCTATGCGGATGTGATGGAACTGGCCCTGTACAACGGCGTCCTGAGCGGCATTTCGCAGGATGGCACCTCTTTCTTCTATGTCAATCCGCTGGAGAGCGATGGCACGCATCATCGCCAGCCCTGGTACAAATGCGCCTGTTGTCCGCCGAATATCGCACGTCTGCTGATGTCCCTGGGCAGCTATGTCTATAGCGTCAGCGAGACAGATGTGTTCGTGCATCTCTACGCGCAGAGCAGTACGACCATGACGGTCGGTGGACGCGCCATCACCCTGCGCCAGCACACCAGCTATCCCTGGGAGGGTACGGTGCGCGTGGAAGTCGAGAGCGATGGGCCGGTTGAGCTGAGCCTGCATCTGCGCATTCCCGGCTGGTCGCGCCAGGCCCGCCTGACTCTGGGCGCAGAGGAAATTGCCCTCGATGTGCGGAAGGGATACGCGCGGGTCGCGCGCACCTGGCAGCCCGGCGAGAGCCTGACTCTCCACCTGGATATGCCGGTTGAGCGTGTTTACCCCCATCCGTCCATTCAGGAAAATGTGGGCACGGTTGCCCTGCGCTCCGGCCCGCTGGTTTATTGCGTGGAGAGTAGTGACAATCCCGTGCCGCTGAATCAGCTTGTGCTCCCGGAGAGCGCGACTTTTGAGAAACAGTTTTTGCCCGATCTGCTGGGTGGCCTCGCGGTCTTGAAGACCACCGCCCGCGTGCTGACAACGGAAGACTGGGGTCAGGCGCTCTATCGCACGCAGCCACCTGCCTCTCGTCCCCTGTCCCTGACCGCCGTCCCTTATTACGCCTGGGACGAACGCGAGCC